>NZ_JAVLSP010000060.1:0-24185 GCF_031528575.1 Candidatus Sororendozoicomonas aggregata | reverse complement strand
CGTCAAATAGCCCCACTATTATCCTCAGAAGCAGAAATTTTTATCCTCAATTTCTCGTAATCCTCGCTACGGGCGCTATTCTCGGTCAGGCTCCTAGGCTTGGAAGCGTCAACGACTATAGAATGGTAGTTGGAATAGGGGAATATGGCAGTGACTTTTTATTACATCAAGTCTGATAATCCAAAGTGATGAGATGCATAATGCAAAACTTACAGGCACCATTTTTCTCAAGAGAGAAAATATAAGAAAAAACCAAACAACAGAATCAGTTGGACGACGGCATGATATCGCCATCATTGACGTTGAAGTGGTGTCAGAAAATCATCCCGATAATAAAAATAGACGACGATTTTATCTCTACAGTTACCAATCATCAAAAAAACTTTACTATTCCAATAAATAAAGTTCTAGCCGTGCCGTAAATGGGCGACAACTGTAGGTTCCCATTTACCCATCTTCCAAAACACGTTGACATTATAGAATTTAAAATGCATACCCAGACGAATTCTAGTCTTTCCATATGCGCCACACGAACCATGGTCGCGGACCCAGGGATGGCCGGAAACCGAATAAACATTAACGCCGTTTGTCGTTAGTATGCCATGATCATGTTGGATAGCCTTAGCTATTGAATTAAAATCTTCCTGACACGAAGCTGCGAAGGCACTCGAGGCTGCCCAAAGCATCAGCGCAAGAAGGCTAAACTGAAGACGTGTTTTTTTCATACCGGACTCCGATATAAAACAATGACAGACGACGTCATGGGATTAAAATATAGCTATCGATAGTTAAGAAAGCAAAGCGGCAAGAGATAAAATAACGTGAGTTCGATGTGCTCAAACCACCATTAATCTCGTTCCCACGTTCCGAAGGTGTCGGTTAAATACGACTGTTTGTGTTTATTTCGTCATTCCTGCGAAGGCAGGAATCCATGCCAGCCGTGGCGTTTTGACGTTGCAGGGATGACGAAAGTGAAGGGGATGGCCTATTTATACCTCTTTCGCGACACCCTCGCGGAACCTGGGAGCGAGACAGCTTGAGTGACGAAAGTGGGCGACAATTGTAGATCTCCATTTACCCATCTTCCAAGACACTTTAACATTAGAATATAAATAACCCCGAAAAAAATCCTGTCTAGCGATTCCATGTGCGTCACATGACCCATCCGCACCGGTTCTGGGATGACCGGAAATCGAAATAACTTCAAACTGATTTTTCGTTAGTATGAGCTTATCATACTTGATTGTCTTGGCTATTGAATTAAAATCTTCCTGGCACGAAGCGGCGTAGGCACTTGAGGTTGCCCAAAGCATCAGCGCGAGAAGGCTAAACTGAAGAGGTGTTTTTTTCATACCGGACTCCGATATAAAACAATGACAGACGACATCACGCGCTTAAAATATAGCTATCGATAGTTAAGAAAGCAAAGCGGCAAGAGATAGAATATCAAAAATACTCTCAGTAGATTTTAAAGCGTCAATGACGAAGATGCTTGGAGCCTGTCGGACTTATGCTTTCGAGCATAAAATTCAGTAGGGCGAGTCAGAATTTTCGATCAATTTGCGCGAATAGTTGACCTGTTTAAGCAAATTAATCGGAAGTCCTGGCCGCGCTTTCTCGCGCTTTCTCGCGCTTTCTCGCGCTTTCTAGATTTTAGGCCGAAATTGTCTTAAGTCCGACAGGCTCCTTGTGCTTGAATACCGCTATAAGGTCTGTAAAAGCAGCGGGTTTGTGATGTCGTCAGTGAAGCCATCCAGGTTTGGCCTCATTCCCACGCCAAGCGTGAGATTGAGGAGTCATTCTCTGTGAATCTTTAGCTGAATATTCTGTTTTCCTGCTCTTGCACCCGGATAAATGTTGTGCGTTTGGTGAGTTCTTTCAGTGTGGCGGCACCGACATAAGTGCAGGTTGAGCGCACGCCCCCGAGAATATCTTGCACGGTTTCCGTGACTGGGCCATGGTAGGGTACTTTAACCGTTTTTCCTTCAGAGGCGCGGTAATTGGCCATCCCCCCGGAATGTTTGCCCATAGCCGTTTCAGAACTCATACCGTAGAACAGCCGGAATTTTTTGCCATTTTCTTCAACGGTTTCGCCACCGGCTTCGTCATGACCCGCAAACATGCCACCTATCATCACGAAGTCAGCGCCGCCACCGAAGGCTTTGGATACATCGCCAGCGCAGGTGCAGCCGCCATCAGACACAATTTGACCGCCAATACCGTGGGCAGCGTCGGCACACTCGACGACAGCAGACAGTTGCGGGTAGCCCACACCGGTTTTTACGCGGGTAGTACAGACAGAACCGGGGCCAATGCCTACTTTAACAATATCGGCACCTTTAAGAATAAGCTCTTCTACCATCTCACCGGTGACGACGTTACCGGCCATGATTACCTTGGATGGGTGGTGGCGACGGACTTTGGCTACATATTGGACAAAGTTTTCAGAGTACCCATTGGCGACATCAATGCAGATGAAACGAAGTTTGTTATTGATGTCCAGAATCTGATTGAGCTTGTCAAAATCGCCTTCAGAAGTGCCACAGCTGACCATGATGCGCTCTTCAATACCTTCTGGCGCACTAGCCAGAAAAGCTTTCCACTCGTCAGTCGTGTAGTGCTTGTGAATGGCAGTAAGCATCTTGTGCTCAGCCAGCGCCAGTGCCATGGAGAAGGTACCAACAGTATCCATATTGGCAGCAATGACGGGGATACCTGTCCATTGGGTCTGTGTGTGAATAAAGGAGAAAGCGCGCTCCAGGCTGACCTGGGAGCGGCTTTTCAATGTTGAGCGTTTCGGTTTAAATAGAACATCTTTAAAACCTAGCTTAATATCGGCTTCAACGCGCATAACGGTATCGTACACTCTCACAAGCATTTATTTCAGCCAGTCACAGCTAAGGCTAACCCATGGAAAAGGAAGGCTCGCTGTAATGACAAGGGGTGTACAAGCAACAGACAGGAAAGCGTGAAAACCTGAAAGCGTCTGTCAGAAAAATGCACAGAGCTAATGACGCTTATACCGGTTGATCATACTGAATTAGGGGCGGGGGGGCAACCGGGCTTTTGATTGAGCGCGCCAGGCGATGACGGGAGTGGGGTCAAAAATGTGCGCGCCACTGAAAAAGCGTGATGGTTAGATGGTTAATTGATCAAACCCTCAATTTTGGTTTTGATTAAATCAATCGCAATTCTGTTTTTGCCACCATGGGGAATAATCAGATCCGCATGCTGGCGCGATGGTTCGATAAATTGAAGATACATAGGGCGAACGGTGTCAAGGTATTGGTTGATGACCGACTCAACATCGCGGCCACGGCTGAGGGTGTCTCGCTTTATCCGGCGAATCAGGCAGATATCCAGTGGTGTGTCCATAAAGAAGCGCAGGTCAAACGTGTCGCGCAGTTGTGGGCGGGTGAATAGCAAAATACCCTCGATCAGAATCACGCGGGCCGGGTGGGCCTTGCGCGTCTTACTGGCGCGGTTATGTACGCTGTAATCATAGATTGGCACATTGACCGTCTGGCCTGCCTTTAGCGCTTGCATATGGTCAAGGAGCAGATCATGGTCCATGGATTCGGGATGGTCATAATTAGTCCGTATCCGTTGTTCCATGCTCAGGGCTGTTTGATCCTTATAATAGGCATCTTCCGAGATGACACATACATGCTCGGACTGTAGCTCTTTAATCAGCGTTTCGGCCAGCAGGCTCTTGCCAGAAGCGGAAGCCCCGGCAATGCCAACAATAATCGTCTTTTTTTTCATAGTCACTAGTGGTCCACGGCAGAGAGAATACTGGGTTATCAGCGATTTTTCACCGATCATCGCTATGCATCAGGGCTTATTTAGACAACGTAAGTCTTTTGTATGCGGCAATGCTAAAAGCCTCGGTAGTTATTGTAAATCGGTAGTTATGCTTTCTTTACGTAATGGTGTGATAAACAGGCAATCCCGGATAAAGCCTAGGAGCCTGTCGGACTTAAGACAATTTCGGCCTAAAATCCAGAAAGCGCGAGAAAGCGCGGCCAGAAGGTACATGCCTTTCAGTATCCCGGATTGTGAGTGATGACGGGCTTTTCTTCGGCAAGGGATTCGAGTATAAGGGCTAGGAGCCTGACCGAGAATAGCGCCCGTAGCGAGGATTGCGAGAAATTGAGGATAAAAATTTCTGCTTATGAGGAGAATAGCGGGGCTATTTGGCGAAAAAGCAGGAATTTTTAGACCCATTTATCGCAACCGCAGTAGGGCAGTTTATTCTCGGTCAGGCTCCTAGTCTGCGTTTTTATGTCAACAGCGCCTGGTTTTCCCTCAATGGAGTCTGCCTGCACCTATGACTACTCATGTTTTCTCTAACCCGTCTCAGCTCATACTTCGCAACAGCGAGGTGATTCAGGCCCGGCGGTTATTGGTATTGGCCCCACCCGTGGATGCCCTCGGGACAGCGCTATTAGAGCAGGGTTGTGCCAGAGAGGTTATAGGGTTGACACCTGATTATGCCGCCTACTATCGCCTGTGCCCTGTATGGGGAAGGAATGGAAGACGTCAGCGTCTGGTGTATGGGACTGATTTAACTGCCAAACAAGAAAAGCCTTTTGATGGTGTGCTTATCTTTCTGAAAAAAAGTAAACCTTTGATGGATTTTTGGCTGGATTATGTCGTGACGATACTCGCGCCTGATGCCCGTGTATGGCTGGTGGGTGAGAATAATGAAGGGATTAAGTCATGGCGTAAAAGGCTGATGCGACATTTCCCTGACGTGGTATCCCTTGATAGTGCCCGCCACTGTGGTTTGCTCGAAGCCTCCGGGCAACAGGAAGTGGTGCCTGTTTTCCAGCGGGACAGTTACTGGCAGCATTACCCAGTGCGCGCTGGTGGAAAAACGTTTAACAGTTATTCGCTCCCCGGTGTATTTAGTCATGGTCGTTTAGATAAAGGGACAGCGGTATTGCTCGAAACCTTTGGCCAGTTTTCTGCGCGGCGTATACTGGATTTTGGCTGTGGTGCCGGCATCATCAGCGCGGCGTTAGGACAGTTACAGCCAGAATCTCATTTTACCCTGGTCGACAGTGATGCTTTAGCTTTGGCGAGCAGTGAGAGAACCCTGTTTGAAAATGGCCTGAACAACGTTGAGGTATTGCCCAGCGATGGGTTGCAGGCAGTGAAAGGCACTTTTGACCTGATAGTCTCTAACCCACCTTTTCACCAAGGGGTAAAAACTCACTACGATGTCACTGAACAGTTTTTAGCTCAGTCCAAAAAGCACTTGAACCGCGGTGGAGAACTTCGCGTTGTTGCTAATAGTTTTTTACGTTATGAACCCATTATTGTGAGTACTTTTGGTGTTTGTGAAACCATGTTGACAAAGGATGGGTTTTCCGTGTATCGGGCCTGCTTTTAACAGCCTGGCCGCACTTTCTCGCACTTTCTCGCACTTTCTGGATTTTAAGCCGAAATTGTCTTAAGTCCGACAGGCTCCTATAAACGACGGGGTTTCCTGTTACGATAAAAATAGATAGTAAGGCTTCATTAATTCAGTAAATGCGGCACTGTATGTGGGGTGCTTGTCGTACAGTGCAATCATTTTTTTTATCAGGGGTTTTTCTGTGTGCTCAATCACTAAAATATGCCGGTGAGGCTGGCGCTCGCTGGATGAGCGCACGTCAATTGTTTGTGTCAGAAATAGACCGTGTTCCAGTACCTGCTGGTTAAATACACCACTAAAATTCACCGGCAGCATTACCCAGGCTTGACCATCCTGACTCAGCAGTGTCGCAATAGCATGGGCGAGGGATCGAAAGCTGAGTGTGTCAGTATGGCGTGCCTGAGCCCGTTTTTGTTCACGGGCTAAGAGACAGTTCTCAAAAAAAGGCGGATTACAGATAATTCGCTCAAACGTGGTGATTGAGGACTGTACAATGGTTTGGATCGCGCTATTGATAACCTGTAGTCGTTCTGACCACGGACTTTGGAGAAAGTTGCGGGTAGCCTGCTCACTGGCGGCGGTATCGAGTTCAACAGCCAGGATATCCGCATCACAGCGTTGAGCTACCATCAGGCTTAGTAGTCCGGTGCCGGCCCCTATATCGAGTACGTTCCCGACCTTTTCTACCGGAGTGATAGAACCCAGCAGGCAGGCATCAGTGGTGACTTTCATGGCGCAGTCACTCTGCTCAATGGTGAATTGTTTAAACTGAAAGCTGTTATGTCTATGCCGTTTCACTGAAAAACTCTGAGATGCCGTTTTAAACATCGTGTTGCTAACCCGGATATTTCATAAACTGCCCTTAGAGCCGCAAGGAGCAAGCAAGGCCAGGAGCATGTTTATGAAATATCCGGGCTAAAGCGCGCTGTCAGCAAACTCTGGCGCAAAGATAAAGGCTTTAGGCATACTGATTGAGAGGCAAAACCAGAACTGCTGCCCATGTGGCCACAGTCGTCTGAAAGTAAGAGCTTTTCTGGACAACCGCCTCTTACTTGGCAGCACCCGGTTTTGCCGGGTTTGCGTGTTGATGCGAGCAGCCCTTAATGCCCTTCAGGCTTTTCTTTTGCCAGGGTGCCGAAAATATCAGCCTTGCGGTTTTCTGCCCGGCCTTTTTCCGTGTCATTACCCTGCTGAATCACCCCACCGGCCTCATCATCTACCCGCTTGACGGAGACACCGAGGGACTCCAGGTATTTTATTACTGATTCTGCCCGGCGTTTGGACAGTGCCAGGTTATCATACCCTTTGCTTTCACCGGTGTTGTCGGTGAAACCCGCCACCGTTAAATCAAGAATGTTATTTGCTTTTGCCTTGCCAGCCAGATCCTGAAGAATGTGTTTGGCTTTGGCATCGAGTGCGTCACAGCCGGTTTTAAAATGCACAGTGCCAAGCTTTTCTGCCACAGGCACGGGGACTACCACGGGTTCAACGACCACTAACGTGTCTTTTTTGGCCGTATTGTTTGTATTGTCTGTATTGGTCGTAGCGCGAGGGGCAGGGGGTACTGTCTCATCACCCGTAAAGGCGCAAATTAACCCGCTAAGCAAGGCGCCTCCGACAGCACCGGTCAGGGCACCGGCAGTTCTATTGTTGGATCCAATAATACCACCGACACCGCCACCAATAGCTGCACCCCCGATGGCACATTTTTGCCAGCGTTTTAATCCGCCACCGGTAGAGCAACCAAATAATGTTACGCAAATAAGCAGCAAGGTGGCTACCTTTGCTTTTTGATTGAATCCCATAATGATAACTCCAGTGTGAAAAGGCAGCTCAGGCTGAGCATGCGTGTACATAAAAACATAGGGTTTGCCAGGAGCCTGTCGGACTTAAGATAATTTCGGCCTGAAATCCAGAAAGCGCGAGAAAGCGCGAGAAAGTGCGGCCAGAATTTCCGATCAATTTGCTTAAATAAGTCAACTATTCGCACAAATTGATCGAAAATTCTGACCCGCCCTACTGAATTTTATGCTCGAAAGCATAAGTCCGACAGGCTCCTAGGAGCCTGTCGGAGAATAGACTACCCTACTGCGGTTGCGATAAATGGGTCTAAAAATTCCTGCTTCTTCGTCAAATAGCCCCACTATTATCCTCAGAAGCAGAAATTTTTATCCTCAATTTCTCGTAATCCTCGCTACGGGCGCTATTCTCGGTCAGGCTCCTAGAAGCTGTTCACAAAAGGTCTTGAACAGTTTCTGAGTTCTGAGGTTCTGATGATGTTTTTGCGTTAACGGGGTCAGGTTAACCTTTTAATTCAAGACTATCGGCAGAAAGTATAGGTCAATATCGGCTAAGTAAAAGAAAGGAACGATGGACAGGTGTTGTGGTATTTGCAGGGCAGTTTCAGGTGCCTTTTTTCATTGAATAGTGCCTTGGATGCCGTTCATGAGCTTTTGTGAAAAGCAAAAAACAGGCAGTTGTTATCGGTGGTTACCGCGCATAAAAAGTGGTGAATGCTCCCGGGACTATTACGGAAAAACACGGTATCACTTTCACTCTACGGATGTTTTTTACTGTAAGTCTGGGATAAAGTGTCCTTTTATTAAAACTGGGATTACAGTTCAGTATTTTTCCACGCGCTGTTTTCCCTTACCACCTTGGTTTTTTTGGGGGGTTGATAAAACGACAATGACAACCATGCTGCAACGAACGCCCTGGCAAATACAAAAGGCGGTGCTCCACGCATTGCTTGCCCGTGAGCTGAAAACCCGCTTTGGCCAGTACCGCCTTGGTATCGTCTGGGCATTGCTGGAACCATTGATGTCCATCTCGGTGTTTATGGGGCTTTACTATTTCCGTGGGATAGCTGTGATTGGTGGGTTAGTGTTGCCGGTATTTCTGGCCACGGGTATAGCCATGTTCTTTTACTTTAGAAAAGTTATCAGCCAGTGCATGGGCGCCGTCACTGCCAACCGGAATTTGTTTATTTATCGTCAGGTACGGGTATTTGACGCCTTTGTGTGTCGATTTTTGATGGAAATGGTGATTACCTTTGTGGTGGTGGTCGTCATTATCACAGGGGCCTGGTGGCTGGGTTATCACGTCACTGTGGTGAATTCCCTGAAGTTTTTATGGGTGTTTGCGCTATTGAGTCTTTTTAGCTTTGGCTGCGGACTGGTCTTCGCGGTGTTTAATACTCTGTACCGTGAAATGGGGAAATTTATTCCCATGCTACTGCGGCCATTATTTTTTATCTCCGGTACATTTTTCTCCATTAATGACATACCTCCCTCTGTGCAGCCTTTGCTCCTGTGGAACCCTCTACTTCACGCGTTTGAGTTATTTCGCTCATGTTTCTCACCCCATTACAACACGTCACTGGTCAGTATGGATTATTTGATGGCTTGTACGTTGGTGGCTATTACCCTGGGGATGTTGGCGTATCGGGCTAACTGGCGGAAGATGCTGACAGTATGATTATTTTTGACAATGTCACCAAGTACTTCCCCACGCCCCAGGGTAAGCATTACATCTTAAAGGATGTCACCCTGAACCTGCCCGGTAATAAAAACATTGGCGTATTTGGTGCCAATGGCAGTGGTAAGTCTACCTTGATGAACCTGTTGGCGGGTGTTGATTTCCCCAATAAGGGGAGAATTCGTATTCCCGGTAATGTGTCGTGGCCCCTGGGGTTATCCGGTTATCAGGGGAGTATGACCGGACGGGAGAATGCCGAGTTTATTTGTCGGGTATACGGTAAAAGCGCTGCTGAAGTGAAGGAAAAGCTGACGTTTATCAAGGCGTTTTCAGAAATTGGTGAGGCCTTTGAAATGCCGTTAAAAACCTATTCTTCCGGTATGCGCTCCAAGTTCTCCTTTGCTGTCAGTATGGCTTTTGACTTTGACTATTACCTGATTGATGAGCTGACTTCTGTGGGCGACAGGCGCTTTAAGCAAAAGTGCAATGCCGTGTTCAATGAGAAGAAAAGCCGCGCGAACTTTTTGTTTGTTTCCCATAACCTGAATGAGCTGAAGCGACAGTGCGATATTGGCATCTTTATCAAAGACGGGAAAATACACGTCCATCATAGTATTGATGATGCTATAGCTGCTTATAACGCTGTGTGAGAAACCCACGATAGCGACAGAAAAACAGACCTTTTGATTAGCGGCTTTTTAGTGATAACAATTTTTAGCTATAGGAATAACTGGACCCATAATGATCAAGACTCAATCGGTAGCTCAGTCGCCGAAAAAAAAAGAGGCGACGCCCGAGCCGCCAGCAACGGACGCGCGCGCATCGCAAAAAATTAAACGTAACCTGCGCTTTCGGGGGGTGCCTGCCAACAGCCCCGGTTCCCGGGTAGACAGGCTCAGGCAACACCGCTGGACAAAGCTGGCCAGAAAGCACCTGCTTTACAGACAGGTGGGCCGCTGGTTTTTAGGCATGGTGGTTGCGCCCTGGCTGGTTTGCGCGGTGTACTTTATGTTTATTGCCTCCGACCGCTATGTTTCAGAAGCCAGCTTTATGGTGGAGAAAAACGACGGTAGCTCCTCTGTGTCTGGCCTCAGCCTGTTGGGCGTCATGCCTCAGATAGACAATGACCAGCGGATTGTTGAGGCATTTGTCCAGTCACCCGATATGCTGAGCTACCTGGACAGCAAGCTGAATGTCCGTGAGCATTACAGTAATGGGCCAGATTGGTTGTCCCGCTTAAGCCCTGGTGCCAGTTATGAAGACTTTCTCGCGTATTACCGTGACCACATTGAGATACTGTTTAATCAGGAAAATGGCTTGTTAACGTTGGAGGTACAGGGGTTTGAGCCAGAGTACACCCGGCAGTTAACCCAGTTGATTCTTGAGCGCAGCGAAGCCTTCGTGAACGAGATCAGCCACAAGCTGGCCAATGAGCAGCAGGGGTTTGTGCAAAAAGAAGTGAGCCTGGCTGAGCAACGTCTGCGGGATACCACGACAAAGCTGCTGGCTTTTCAAAGTGCCAATGGCCTGCTTAGCGCCACTGAGCAAGGGGCTGCCCTGAGCGGTATTATGAACGAGCTCCAGGCTGAGTTGGTGCAAAGGCAGACAGAGTTACAGACCCAGTCTTCTTATTTGAATGAGGATGCCGCGCAGATTGTCACCCTTAAGCAACGGATTGCTGCTTTGAAAAATCAGATCGAGCGTGAAAAAGCGCGTCTGACCGGTAAAGACGGTACGGCAATCAATGACCTGGTGGCCACGCAGCAATCCCTGCAACTGGATCTGGATCTGGCCACTCAGATGTACTCTGCCACGTTGGCTGCGCTGGAGACCGCGCGAACTGAAGCCAGCCGGAAGATCAAGCAGCTGGTGGTGGTGAGCAGCCCGCAGCTGGCAGAGGATGCCAAGTATCCCAGTGTCGTATACACCCTGACCAATATTCTGTTAGTACTGCTGATGGTCTTTGCCCTGGTGCGAATGATGCGCGCTACGGTTCGTGAACACCGGGATTAATACCAAAAAAATGATGTCGTATAGTCAAATGTTACAACAAATGAAGAAAGCTACCGGCCAGTTAACTGCTGCCCTGATTGTGGTTTGGAGCATGATGGTATCTGTGGCCTTTGCCCAGGACACCATACCCGAAGAAAATACTGAAAATACTGGCCCTGAGTTAGTCACAAGCGCGCAACAGCACACTGTGTTTGGTCAAAACCTGTTCAGTGGTTTCCGTGAGGCACAATTCAAGGGGTTTAACCCACAATACCGGCTGTCCATTGGTGATAAAATTACC
This sequence comes from Candidatus Sororendozoicomonas aggregata, assembly GCF_031528575.1. Taxonomy (NCBI): domain Bacteria; kingdom Pseudomonadati; phylum Pseudomonadota; class Gammaproteobacteria; order Oceanospirillales; family Endozoicomonadaceae; genus Candidatus Sororendozoicomonas; species Candidatus Sororendozoicomonas aggregata. Next base: position 12,993 of record NZ_JAVLSP010000060.1, on the reverse strand, counting down.
TTACAGATGTGGGGTGCCTACGAAGTGGCCGTTAACTTGACGGTGGATGCCCAGGGCAATGTCTTTATTCCACAGGTAGGCCCGGTGCGGTTGCAGGGTGTGGCCAATAAAGATTTGAACAGTGTTATTGAGAAAAAGGTGCGCACTGTTTACCAGAACAATGTCAACCTCTATGCCAGCCTCAATGCCGCTGAGCCGGTGAAGCTGTTTGTTACGGGCTTTGTTGCTTCACCCGGTTTATACGGTGGTTTTTCATCGGACTCCATACTGGCTTTTCTGGCTAAGGCGGGGGGGATTCGTCCTGAGTCTGGCAGTTATCTCAATGTTACCCTCAAGCGCAACGGAAAAGTCCGTGCCACGTTTAATTTATACGACTTTTTGCTGACAGGTCGCATTGCTCAGGTGCAACTGGTGGATGGTGATACGTTGGTGGTGAATGCCCGCCAGAGTACAGCCGTATTTTCCGGGCTGGTGGAAAACCCGGTGCAAATCGAGTTCACCGGTAAGCGCCTTGCCCTGAAAGAGGCGCTGGATATGGTGGGCCTGATGCCGGAGGCTACCCATGTGCGCATTACCCGTAATCAGACCAAAAAGAGCAGTGTTGACTACCTGCCTTTAACGCGGATCCCTAGCATTTATCTTCAAAATGGCGATGAAGTGGCTGTCGTAGCCGATAAAATGCCCGGCACCATCAGTGTCTCCGTAGAAGGTGAGCATAATGGTCAGGCTGTGTACATTTTGCCTTACGGTAGCACGATTAAAGACCTGATGGCGCGCCTTGAGCCAACACCCAATTCCAATATGGACGCTATGCAGCTGTTCCGCGAAGCGGTCGCTAAACGCCAGAAGGCCATGTTGAATGTCTCTTTACAGCAACTGGAACAGTCTGCGCTTTCTGCCCGGAGTAAAAGTGTGGGTGAAGCCAAATTGCGACAAACTGATGCTGAAGCTATTTTACAGTTTGTGGAACGTGCCCGAAAAGTACAGCCCCGTGGTCAGGTATTACTCGGCCAAAGCAGTGCCCGTATGGATGTCATACTACAAGACAAAGACCGTATTGTAATTCCCAATAATACGGTGCTGGTTCACGTGTATGGTGAAGTCATGTTTCCTAATGCCATGGTCTTCAGCGATGGCAAAACCATCAATGATTACGTCAACAGCGCCGGTGGCTACTCCCAGAAAGCCGATCAGTCCCGTATTCTGGTGCGGCACACAGACGGCACTATGACCCGTGTTGAGCACAAAGATGGATGGTTTAGTGGCAACAGTCTGGAAAAGTACACGGTGAACCCTGGTGATGAAATTCTGGTGATGCCTCAGGCTGATGAGAAAACCATGCAGTACACCAGTGATATTATGCAGGTGGTGTATCAGGTGGCCATGAGCGCTGCCGTGGTATTAACCCTGTAACGCTGTTAAAAGGTCAAAACAACGGCTGACTTCTTTTTTTTGGGGAAGTCAGCCATGACCAAAAAATGAATGGCTAATGTGAGTCATACCAATTGACTCTTCTAACTCTGAAAAAATCTTGCTTTATAAGGCTAAGCCGAGATTTATACCGTAATTAGAAAAGCCGACTGGTATCAGAGGACACGAACATTCAACAATATCCGGTTATGATCAATCGCACTATGCTGGGAGCTGTCGGCATCAAACACCAGGGGAAAGTGTTTGTGTATATCATCTACCGTGTCGATGGGATGCTCAGTTTCGTAGGAAGCAGAACCGCTATCCAGAATCGAAAGAGTACTCCCGCCGAACTAGGCGGGAGGTGAATTTCGTCTAACATTCTGCTAATATCCTTTGTGTCGTTTAAGGCCTACCCTCGGGCAAAGGGAAAGTAAAGTCTGTGGAGTTAATGTAAGTCCCTTGTGGCTGTAACGTGGAAGCAGAAACCTGCGTAAACTCGCAAGAAAGTAACGCCCCAGTAATGGGAATCCTACAGCGACCTAGCTGGAGGAGGATGTCAACACCTTCCTTTCCTGTTGAGCTGAAGAACTCAGCAATAATGGGATGGTCTTTAATACTGGCACCAGCAGGCCAGTTTGAGGGATCAAGATCCAGATACATGGCCTGCTTGGTGAAATTCAAAAGGGTAAGGGAAATATATTTCTTAATGCGCCAGGAAGGTTGTTGATTGAGTAAGGCGTTTTGGATAGTGTCAAAATAAACAGATGGGATTGTATCTTCGTCAATCTCTGGAAGGATCAATCCAAAATCATGTTTGAGCTTTTCTTTCAAGGATAGATTGGTCAAAATACCATCGTCTTTTATCGACAAAGTGTAGCAATAAGTATTCTTCCTTCCAGTATGATTTGAACGCTCCAGTTTAACGGGGATAGTAAATAAGGGAGCCAGTCTCTTTTTGTCAGAATCCCTGCTTTCATACCATTCTAAAAAACCTATCCCCAGATACAGAATATTGGCACCGCTCTCCTCAATCGCTGTTCTGGCCTTGCTGCGCAGTTTCCCAAGTACTGCTTCCAGCTTTGACGAGTAACGTAAGGTTTGTAAAGTATTATTGCTATTGGTAGTATCAGACAATTCATAAGGGGTGTTATGGCCGAGGTGTTTTGCCCACTGCTCTGCTGTGGGGAAACCGCTAACGATTTGTTGGCCTGTTTCTGCGTCCAACTCACAATAACCCGCTTCGATTAACTTTTCTTCTGTCGGTTCTGGTATAGGCTCGAAGGTGAGTGTTTTGTCATCTATTAGCGTTTGTGCCGTATGATCTGGACAGCTTTCAATTACCCTGACACAGCTTGCTGTCGGATGCCGATAATTTAACAAGGTATTTCTACTGGTTAAATCCAATAACTTGTTGCGAACAGATTCCAGTGAATCAAAAGCAAACCCTTCTGAGTCAGCCTGAGTAACAAGGTTTTTAGCATCCATAGCGGTTTTACCGGTAAGAACAGTGTCGTATAGAAAGATAATGTTGTATCTTTACAGAATTGAAAAATGAATTGTAGTGGTCAAGTAAAAAAATACCTGATTAAGATATTTCTTTCCGACTGCTGTTGCTCAAAGTCCATTGGACTTGAAGTGGCTCTCAACAATCAAACAACCCCAGTGGTCAGTTAAGCGCTGAACCAGAGTTCGTCAGGCTCAAGTGGTTTGATTAAACCGTTCCGGGGTCAGCATATTACACCACTGTCTTATTTTTGGGGCCATTTCAGTTATGACTGGATACGGATATACCACGGAACATGTATTTTGGTGGCGCCTGTGTCCTGGCAGTTGGAAAACGCTCCCGTAGATGGATTGACCTTGCACCCGATCACATTGTCAGCCTTATTGTCGGCGATGAAAGCTCGCGTCCCGGCAGCGTTCAGCGTCATGCTGGTGGGTACATCGAGTTTATTCGCGCCTGTGTCACTGCAGTTGGAGAACATCCCCGAGGCTTGATCCACCGCGCACTGGATCACTTTGCCATGCAAGGTGCCATTGACGATAAAGGCGCGTGTTCCGTCGGGATTCAAGGCGATGCTGGAAGGCGCGTCAAGCCCCGTCGCGCCTGTGTCGCCGCAATTGGAGAGTTTCCCCGAGGTTGGCTCCACCGAACACTGGACCACCTTGTTATCGTTCAAATCGGCAATAAAAATTCGGGTTTCCGTTGGGTTGAGCGTCAGATCACAAGGCGCCTTGAGGCCTGTTACGCCGGCATCATCGCAGTTCGAGAATTCCCCCGAGGCCGGATCAATTGCGCATTCAATCACATTGTGGCTCCATGTGTTCGCCACGAAAATCCGGGTTCCCAGCAGATTCAGTGTCATACCGCTGGCCCCGTTGAGTTTTGTAGCGCTGGTATCGCTGCAGTGTGAGAATTCCCCCGAGCCTGGGTTCACTGCGCACTGGATCAATGTATTGTTTAAATAATTCACCACGAAGGCTTGGGTTCCGTCGGCATTCAGGGCTATGCTGCCAGGCGAATTGAGTTTCGTCGCGCCCGTATCGCTGCAGTTGGAGAACGTCTCCGAGGTTGGATCAATGGCGCACTGGATGACTTTGCCGTTGTTATTTAAGTCATTATTCACGATAAAGGCGCGCAAGGGCGGAGCCACTGTCTGCGTCTGTGTGGCATTTTCTTTAGCATTATTCCCGGTATTCTGAACCGGTGGGTTACCCGCCAGTGCCAGGCTCATTGACAGGTATACGACTAAGACAGTATTACACGTTATACGACAAAAATTTAATACCTTCATAGGACAACTCCTGATAAACCGGATTACTTTTTGACGCGATTGACACCAATGGCCCATGGGTGAGCGTGAACCTTGGCTACTGTCTCTGGAGCCCGGTAATGACATTCAGGTTTAATAACCATTTTGACGGTTTGATTGATAGTGGCGTGAGTATTACGGCTGGAAACGGATATACGTCGGAAGTTTTAATTGGGTGGCACCCGCATCCTGGCAATGGGAAAACGCCCCCGAGGATGGGTTGAGCGCGCACCTGGTGACTGTGTTGTTCCCATAGTTGGTGACAAAGGCCAGTGTCCCGGCGGGGTTGAAGACCACGCAGGAAGGTTTATTGAGTTTTTGCGCGCCTGTGTCGGTGCAGTTTGAGAAGGTCCCGGAGGTGGGTTCCACCGCGCACTGGATCACTTTGTTGCTGCCATAATTCGCCATAAAGGCTCGGGTTCCGGCGGCATTGAGGATTATGCTGTAAGGCGCGGTAAGTCCTGTGGCGCCCGCGTCGCTGGTGCAGTCCGACAATGCCCCTGAGGTGGGTTCCACCGTACACCGGGTCATCTTGTTAGTTAACGAGTCGACAATAAAGAGTCGGGTTCCTGCTGAATTGAGCGTCACGTCCCGAGGCTCCCTGATGTCCGGTACGTTCAGGTCGGCGCAGTTCCACCACCTCTTTCTGGCTTCGTCCACCGCGCATCGTTTCATCTTATTGTCCCACATATCGCCCATGAACATCTGGTTTCCGTTGGGAGTTAAGGCCATACCGGTAGGGGTGCTGACCCCCTGAGCATTTACGTCGCCGCATTTCGTGAGCTGCCCTGAGCTTCGGTCCACCGTGCACTGGAACACTATGCCATAGAAACTACCACTCGCCACGTAAGCCTGGGTTCCGGCGTGATTGAATGTAATTCCGTATGGCCCATGTAAACCGCGCGCGCCCGTATCAGCGCAGTTTGAGAAGGTCCCCGAGGTGGGGTCCACCGTACACTGAATCACTTTGCCACTGGCGTGCTGGGCATTACTGACGACATTGACAATGTAGGCTCGCAGTGGTCGGCTCATCGCCGGGGTTTGTGTGAAATGGTTTACGCCAGTGCTCCATGGGGTCTGGATGGGTGAGCTAGCGGCCAGAGCCAGGCTCGTTGACAGGTATACGACTAAAAAAGTATGACACATTATACGACGAATATTTAATAACTGCATGGAAAAACTCCTGATAAATCGGGCTGCTTTGATGGGATTGACACCAATGGCCCGTCGGCTAGTGCTGTTAAGCGCTAATACCCATACAGTCGTCATTCCCGCGAAGGCGGGAATCTACCAGAGAATGGACTCCCATCTTCGCAGGAGTGACCAAAGTGATGGTTGTATGTATAGTAACGCTTGTTTGCGCCAGCCTGCGTTTGTGACGACAGAATAACTCACCAAAAGCCCTGGTTACTGACTCTGAAGCCCGGTAATGGCATTCAGGTTTAATGACCAAAATGGGTGGCGCCTGATAACTTTCAGGTGGCTGGATCGACTTGCGCTGGCTCACTTTGTCAATGTCCGGGTCGGCAAGCAAGCCTCAGGCGCCGGTTGGGCTGAGTGTGATACCGCCAGGCAACAGGAGCTTGGTGGCACCCGTTTGTTTGCAGTTCGAGAACGCCCCCGTGGATGGATTGACCGCGCATGTGGCCACGTTTTCCTTCTCACCGTAATGAATGTCGACTAGCATGAAGGCTCGCGTCCCGGCGGCATTCAAGACCATACTATGAGGGTTTTTGAGACTGTTCGCGCCTGTGTCACTGCAGTGGGAGAACTTCCCCGAGGTTGGGTCCACCGTACACTGGATCACCTGGTTTTTTGAGTATGAATAATTCACCACGAAGGCTCGGGTTCCGTCGGAATTTAAGACTATGCCGTTGGGTGAAATGATCCTGGTCGCCCCTGTGCTGGCGCAGCTCGATACTTTCCCGGTGGTTGGATCGACTTTACACTGGGTAATCTTTTTACGATACCAGTCGGTAATAAAGAGTCGGGTTCCGGTTGGATTGAGCGTCAGCCCCTCAGGTGTTTTGATACCGTCCAAGCCTGCATTAGCGCAGCTTGAGAACGTCCCCGAGGTTGGGTCCACCGCGCATTGAATCACACTGTGGCCCCCGCTGTTCGTTATAAAAACCCGGGTTTCGTTGTGATTAAAGATCAAACTGCCAGGCCCGTTGAGTCCTTTGGCGTGTGTATCGCTGCAGTTCGAGAACTTCCCGGAGGTTGGGTTCACCGTGCACTGAACCGCTTTGGCTTTGGCGTGCTTCCCATAATTTACCACGAAAGCCCGAGTTCCGGCCCGATTGAGCGCGATACCAGTAGGCGATGAGAGTCCGGTCGCCCCTGCGTCACTGCAGTGCGAGAACGTCCCCGAGGTTGGATCAGCCGTGCACTGGATTATTTTGCTCGACGGCTGATCGGAGATGTAGGCCCACAGGGTCCTGGCCATCGCCGGGGTTTGTGGGGAATGGTTTGCGCCAGTGTTCCATGGGGTCTGGATGGGTGAGCTAGCGGCCAGAGCCAGGCTCGTTGACAGGTATACGACTAAAAAAGTATGACACATTATACGACGAATATTTAATAACTGCATGGAACAACTCCTGACAAACTGGGTTGCTTTTTGACGCGATTGAACCCCATGGCCCGTCGGCTAGTGCTGTTAAGCGCTAATACCCATACAGTCGTCATTCCCGCGAAGGCGGGAATCTACCAGAAAATGGACTCCCATCTTCGCAGGAGTGACCAAAGTGATGGTTGTATGTATAGTAGCGCTTGTTTGCGCCAGCCTGCGTTTGTGACGAAAGAATAACTCACCAAAAGCCCTGGTTACTGACTCTGAAGCCCGGTAATGGCATTCAGGTTTAATGACCAAAATGGGTGGCGCCTGATAACTTTCAGGTGGCTGGATCGACTTGCGCTGGTTCACTTTGTTAATGTCCGGGTCGGCAAGAAAGCGTCAGGCGTTGGTTGGACTGAGTGTGACACTGCCAGGCAACAGGATCTTGGTGGCACCTGTTTGTTTGCAGTGCGAGAACGCCCCTGTGGATGGATTGACCGCGCATGTGGCCACGTTTGCCCTCTCACCTTCATCATCAATGTTGACGAGTATGAAGGCTCGCGTCCCGGCGGCATTCAAGACCATACCATGAGGTCTGTTGAGATTGTTCGCGCCTGTGTCACTGCAGTGGGAGAACTTCCCCGAGGTTGGGTCCACCGTACACTGGATCACCTGGTTGTTTGACTTTGAATAATTCACCACGAAGGCTCGGGTTCCGTCGGGATTTAAGATTATGTGGTTAGGTGAAATGAGCCTGGTCGCCCCTGTTCTGGCGCAGCTTGATAATTTCCCGGTGGTTGGATCGACTTTACACTGGATAACCTTTTTAGCATACCAGTCGGCAATAAAGAGTCGGGTTCCGGTTGCATTGAGCGTCAGGCCAGCAGGTGTTTTGAGACCGCCTACGCCTGCATTAACGCAGCTTGAGAACATCCCCGAAGTTGGGTCCACTGTGCATTGAGTGACATTGTGGCCGCCGATGTTCGTTATGAAAGCCCGGGTTTCGTTGTGATTAAAGATCAAACTGTCAGGCCCGTTGAGTCCTTTGGCGTGTGTATCGCTGCAGTTCGAGAACGTCCCGGAGGTTGGATTCACCGTGCACTGGATTGCTTCGGCTTTGGCGTGCCCATAATTTATCACGAACGCACGAGTTCCGGCCCGATTGAACGTTACACCAGAAGGCGTTGAGAGTCCGGTCGCCCCTGCGTCAATGCAGTGCGAGAACGTCCCCGAGGTTGGATTAACCGTGCACTGGATCACTTTGCTTGACGGTTGATCGGGGATGTAGGCCCACAGGGTCTTGGCCATTGCCGGGGGTTGTGGGGAATGGTTTGCACCAGTGTTCCATGGGGTCTGGACTGGAGGACTACCGGCCAGTGCCAGGCTCGTTGACAGGGATGTTATTAAGGCGGCATGACACATTATACGACGAATATTTAATAACTGCATGGGACAACTCCTGATAAACCGGGTTGCTTTGATGGGATTGAGACCAATGGCCCATCGGTGAGTGTAAGCCTGTGGCTACTGTCTCTGAAGCCTGGTAATGGAAAAATGCCTTCGAGAATGGATTGGCTGCGCGCCTGTGTCAGTACAACCCGATAATTTCCAGCGGTTGGTTCTCGACTTGTACTGGATCACTTTGTTACTTTCCGGGTCACCAAGCAAACGTCAGGCGCCGGTTGGACTGAGTGTGATACCGCCAGGCCACAAAATCTTGGTGGCACCTACCTCCTGGCAGTTTGAGAAGGCCCCGGTAGATGGGTTGACCGCGCACGTGGCTACGACTCCCTTACCGGATTTAGTTTCGGTTAGCGTGAAAGCCCGCGTCCCGGCGGCATTCAAGACAATGCCATGGGCGCTTCTGAGATTGTTCGCGCCAGTGTTGCCGCACTGAGAGAATTTCCCCGAGGTTGGGTCCACCGTACACTGGATCACCTGGTTGTTTGACTTTGAATAATTCACCATGAAGGCTCGGGTTCCGTTGGGGTTTAAGGCTATGCCGTAAGGTTTATTGACTTCGGTCGCTCCAGTGCCCGCGCAGTTTGATAATTTCCCGGTGGTTGGATCGACTTTGCACTGGGTCACCTTGTTAGTTTGCCAGTCGGCAATAAAGAGTTGGGTTCCTTTAGGATTGAGCGTCAGGCTATCAGGTTTTTTGAGGTCCTTTACGCCTGCGTCAACGCAGTTTGAGAACGCCCCCGAGGTTGGGTCCACTGCGCATCGAGTGATATTGTGGCCCCGGATGTTCACTATGAAAGCCCAGGTTCCGTTGTGATTCAAGGTCACGCTGCCAGGCCCGCTGAGTCCCGTGGCGTGGGTATCGCCGCAGTTTGAGAACTTCCCGGAGGTTGGATTCACCGTGCACTGGATCGCTTCGGCTTTGGCGTGCCAATAATTTAGCACGAAAGCACGAGTTCCAGCCCGATTGAACACGACACCAGAAGGCGTTGAGAGTCCGGTCGCACCCGAGTCACTGCAGTTTGAGAACATCCCCGAGGTTGGATCCACCGAGCACTGGATTATTTTGCTCGACGGCTGATCGGAGAGATAGGCCCACAGGGGCCTGGCCATTGCCGGGGTTTGTGGGGAGTGGTTTGCGCCGCTGTTCCATGGACTGTGGATCGGAGGACTGCCGGCCAGTGCCAGGCTGGTTGACAGGGAGGCTATTAAGGCGGTATGACACATTATGCGACGAATCTGTACTACTTGCATGGGGCAACTCCTGATAAACTGGGCTGCTTTTTAATGCGATTAAGGCCGATGGCCCGTCCATCAGTTTAAACCTATGGTTTGGAAAACGCTAATCAAAAGTCTGAACTATCGCCCCTGATAACGTAGGCGTGCTGAGGGCCATAGACAGGATTTTTCCCGCTCGTTTCGCCAGGGTCGACGCACTGAAGCAGGCGATTCTTGTCTTCAGCACGCACCTCTGCCGTCATTTCGCCTTACTCTGATGTCCAGTTTGTCATACCTGTTATGGCATTTGGCCAGGGGCAATAGAGGTAAGGTTTAGCGCATTTTCTCTATTAATTATACGACAATATAAAAGTGATTATTTTTTACACAAATGTAAGGATAGATGTTTGTTGTATTCTTTATTCTGTTGATATATATCAGTTTTATTAAATTTTATACGTCTAATTACTTTTATTTTTACGCATTTATACTTTTTTTGTTGTGTTTTTATGTTATGTTGGTACGCAAATTTTCTGACAAACTTGGATATTTTACGGCCAGCCTGGTTGCCGATCAGTGTCTAACTGCGTAATGGCTGGTGGTGGATTGTTGGGTTTTTCACTGACGCTGTTTCAATAAGTGCGATGTCTTCTGGCTAAATATAAGTAGAAAGACTTGATTTGGAGGGCGGTAGCGTTCTTTAACCTTTACCGGGTAGCGCAGGCGTTCCAAAGAAAACAGGGACTTAGATCTGGAACCCTCATATGACACGACGTGACCCCGTGGATAAAAGAATGGGTGAACTTGCGCTGGCATTTGCCGGATGCCTGGTCGTTAGGCACTGGACGTATGGTGTCAGGGAGTTACCTTAAAAAAAGTACTGGGGTCCGACAGGCTCCTGGATTCTGTTTAAATTTTTGTCCCCTTCACAAGCCGGAGATCTTACTCATTGGATCAACACTCAGCCTCTAATAGCGGTCCTGGAACAGCTCTGCTGCCAGTAGCCCTGAAAAGTGATAGTCATTCTGTTTATCTTTGCAGGATCAACATAAGCAACACCGCGCAATACACAGCATTAAAACTGATTGGTCAGGATATTCAGAAAACCGTTTTTGTAAACCGTGATATAAAAAAAGATGGCGAAATCAGTACTGTCTTTTTCACTTACGAAAACCCGGCAGAAATATTTTTTGAACTAAAAAGCAACGGCGGCAAAGGGATTAAACCTGAATTACTGGTTGATGCCTTTGATATAGAAAAGGTTGGAAGCACCCTTAAACCAGTGGCACTGACCACAAACGACACGACTATCAGTGCTGCAATCGCCACCTATCCAGCAAGAAAAACGGCTCTGTTGGAATGTATTCGATCACTGGTTAGCCAGGTGGATTACCTGTTTATTTACTTAAATGAATACCAGGACGTGCCAGTAGAAATAAAAAATCACCCGTTGAAGAATAAAATCATCTGCATTGTGGATGAAGAGGGAGGGCGCCGGGCTGAAGGTAAATTTCATTGGATGAAAAGAGTCAATGGTTACTACCTCACTTGTGATGATGACATTGTTTATCCTCCTGATTATGTGACAAAAACGATCAATGCTATAGAAGCACGGCAAAGGCAGTGTGTCGTTGGTTATCATGGTATTGTCTTTAAAGACGCCGTTGCCAGTTTTAAGGCAGATCGAAAAGCTTTTTATAAATTTACAGAAATACTCACTACTGATCAGCCTTGTCACTTGTTAGGGACAGGTGTATCAGGCTTTCATACCCAGCTTTTTAAAGGCGTGAATACACAACTACTGGGAGAATACCCTTTTGCTGTTGACCCTGCATTTGCCGTAATATGTAAAGCGAAAAAAATTCCACAGCGTTGTTTGGCTCATGAAGGTGACTGGCTGAAATCTTCTCCCCATATGCTTTATGGACTGCATGAGGAAAAGCAAATACTCAAAGACAAAAAACGAGCCGTTGATCGATTATTACTGGACAACAATCCATGGGGTAAAGGCATTTTGACAAATATTGTGGCCATCATGAAGAGAAATCCGAAAATACGAAAACTGATTAATAGCCCCAAGCAATTTTTTAAAGATGCCCAACTGTTGGGATTTTATCGATAACCTATAAGAAGAAGTGACTTATGTTTGACTATAATGACACTAAAATCGCTGTTATTGGCCTTGGCTATGTTGGATTACCACTGGCGGTGGAGTTTGGAAAAAAAATAGCCACGACTGGTTTTGATATCAATAAAAAACGCATTAATGAACTGAAAGAATTTGTTGATCATACCCTGGAAGTAACCACAGAAGAGCTGAGTGGTTCGAAGCATCTGAAAGTAACCAGTACCCTTGCGGATATTCGTGATTGTAATGTCTATATTGTCACTGTCCCTACACCGGTTACTGAATATAAGACGCCGGATATGACACTGGTTAAAGCCGCAAGCCGTATGCTGGGTGAAGTGGTTCAAAAAGGCGATATTATCATCTACGAAAGCACTGTTTATCCGGGTGCCACCGAAGAAGATGCCATTCCTGAAATTGAAGCGGTATCGGGTCTTACGTTTAACGAAGACTTTTTTGCCGGTTACAGTCCCGAGCGCATCAACCCGGGCGACAAAGTTAATACAGTGACGACCATTCAGAAAATAACGTCAGGTTCAATACCGGAAGTAGCCGACTTTGTTGATGGCCTTTATAAACTGATCATCACCGCCGGTACCCATAAAGCGTCTTCCATCAAAGTAGCAGAAGCGGCTAAAGTCATTGAAAATACTCAGCGGGATGTAAATATAGCCCTGATTAATGAGCTGGCACTGATTTTCGATCGCCTTGGGATTGATACCAAAGACGTTATTGAAGCTGCTGGAACTAAGTGGAATTTTATCAAAATGCAACCGGGTCTCGTGGGTGGACACTGCATTGGTGTGGACCCTTATTATCTTGCCCATAAAGCCGAACAGAAAGGTTACTACCCACAGATGATTCTCTCTGGTCGTCGGATCAATGAAGGCATGTCTGCCTATGTCGCCAGTAAAGTGATTCGCCTGATGAACGGTAAACGTATTCATGTCATTGGCTCTCGCATTCTGGTATTGGGTTACACCTTCAAAGAAAATTGTCCTGACGTGAGAAACACGCAGGTGGAAAAACTGGTCACAGAGCTCGAAGCCCACAATGCTGAAGTGGATGTTTATGACCCATGGGCTAATTCGAAGGAGTGCTGGGAAGAGTACGGTCGTGATATTGTCAGCAGACCCGATACCAATGCCTATGATGCGGTAATTTTTGCTGTGGGCCATGACCGTTTTGTCAAGAACTACGACAAAAAAGTTGCGCGGTTTGCCAAGACCGAACGGGTTATTTTTGATGTTAAAGGCGTCTTGCCAGTCCATCAGATTGATGGTCGTCTTTAAGACGGCTTCATTCTAATATACACACCCCTAGGAGCCTGACCGAGAATAGACTGCCCTACTGCGGTTGCGATAAATTGGTCTAAAAATTCCTGCTTCTTCATCAAATAGCCCCAC
>NZ_JAVLSP010000005.1:0-86844 GCF_031528575.1 Candidatus Sororendozoicomonas aggregata | reverse complement strand
CTGAGACTGTATTGTTATAGCTGTTATTACTGCTGTTATTCTTAAAATAATTAAAAGAATAAAAAATCCAATCAGGAATTTAAACCAACCATCGAATAAAGGTCTTGTGTTTTCAAGTGCCAGAAATGCCCACTGTGTCAGCACAGTTGTCGCCTCTTCTGATTTTTCCTATTAAACAGGGGGTGGTCAGAGAGTGACCAATGACTCGTTATTCAGAAGAGTTGAAAGCATCTGTTATTCAACGAATGATGCCGCCTAACAATGTACCCATTGCCAAGCTGGTTCGTGACACTGGAATCTCCGATGCAACCCTCTACACTTGGCGAAAGAAAGCAAGAGCGAAAGGAGTACCTGTGCCTGGTGATGGTCAAAATCCCGAACAATGGCGTTCGGAAGATAAATTTGCTGCTGTCCTTGAAACAGCTACCCTGAACGAAACAGAATTGTCTGAATACTGTCGTAAAAAAGGGTTGTTTCCAGAACAAATCGCCCAGTGGAAGCAAGCCTGCTTAACCGCTAATGCTGAGGCCGTTGAACAACGCAAGCAACTGGCCGAAGAGCGCAAGGAAGACAAGAAAAAAATCAAGGTTCTGGAACGTGAGCTGAACCGTAAGGACAAGGCACTGGCTGAAACGGCTGCCCTGCTGGTACTGGCAAAAAAGGCCCGCGCGGTCTGGGGGGAGGGCGAGGAAGACTTGATCAGCCACCCGGATCGCAAAAATGCTGTAGCGCTTATTCAACAGGCACAAGATGCAGGTGCCAGGCAGTCTGCCGCCTGTGAAATACTGGGGCTGTCTGAGCGCACTTATCAACGCTGGAAACGGGAGGTTAACGTGGCAACCGATCAACGAAAAACCGCCGAAAGGCCAGCGCCCGCTAATCAGCTGACAGAGGCTGAATGCCAGGCCATTCTGGACGTTTGCAATGAGTCCCGCTTCCAGAGTTTGCCACCCAGTCAAATTGTGCCGACCTTTTAAAAGACGAAAGTACAATTTTATAATGTCAGTACATTGAAATTATATCGAAAACACCAAGATTATTACGTATAAGTGTCTATCATTGTACGCTAATGGAAGTATTAATCACTTAAATGGAGGTACTAAGAGCTTAGTTTTATCGGTTGAGTGAAGCTTTTCAGGAGCTATTGTTTATAAGGAGACACTTTTTATCCCTGATCACGCCTGTAGAACCAAAACAGATCTCTCAACTCAGAGATATGTTATTTGGTCAATTCATCAAAGCTCTTTAGTGGTAGAAGTATTTTTTTCAAAATACACGCTCTTTCTGGTGTTAAAAAACATGTTTTCATAAATTAATCTTCTAAGGAGATTAGTAATGATTCGTTTAAGTAAGCCAATATCTGCACTTGCTTGTTTACTTTCTATTGGTATTGTTAATGCCAGTAGTATTAAAATTATTGATTACAAGAACGCCAACGCGTTTGTAGTGAAAAATGATAAGGGTAAAAAACAAACATTAACCACTCCATCTAAAAGTAAACTCTATCTTGCCGTTCCTCTGAAGCCAAAGCCAGGAAATTATGTGTATGCCTACCTTGATGGTTCAAAGGTAAAATTACTCACCAGCTCTTCGGTTGCTCCCAACGCGCCGTGTGATTATGTAGTTAGAGTGCATAGCGGCGGAAGTATAGAGCTCGATAAAGCGGCTAAAGGTTGCTCATCAGGTCAGTTAAGAGCGGCTGAGGCTCATCCGGCAGAATATGCGGCAAAGCAAAAATACTGGAGAGGTAAACTGGCTTCCCACGAGAACAAAATATACAAGTGCTTAATTGGTCGTCTGTGCTCAGGTGACCCCAGCAAGTATACCCCAGGATCTGGCACTGAATGGCAACTTGCATGGAAGCAAGTTAAACCCCATAGCTCACCGGATGAGTCTGGTGAATCTAATTCATGAGAGCTTTTAGCAAACGCCCCTGATGTTCTTTGTCAATCATTTTGGGTTTCGACTCATCCATCGTTGCAAGAGTAAGCCCTGAATGTTGAGTCAATGAACAGTTGACGTTTATAAACGAGCTTCAAGATCTATTCGTGCAACAATCGTTTTTTTATGTCCCCTCCAGCCAAATCGCTGGAGGGTTGTTGTTATGTGACTACCTTCTTCAAGCTATCTTAAAACTGTGTTGCTCCTGCGATCATCACAAAAAGCGCAAAAAACAACACCTGTGCGTCTAGGAGACTGACCGAGAATAGCGCCCGTAGCGAGGATTGCGAGACATTGCGGATAAAAATTTCTGCTTCCGAGAAGATTTGACGAAGAAGCAGGAATTTTTAGACCAATTTATCGCAACCGCAGCAGGGCAGTCTATTCTCGGACAGGCTCCTAGAGCCACTATTCTCCGGGCGAAAACGATCTTTTATCCTCCTGTTGTTGAGGTTCTCATTACGCTCAGACTGCTAAGACAGTCTCTTGTGATTTTTCCGGGTTTCCTGCTTCTTTAAACCTGAATTCAGGTTTAAAGTCTGCACGTAGCGAGAATCAAGAGAAACGGAGAATAAAAAGTCGATTTTGAGCAGTCAATAGCCTGCTATTTAACGCACAAAATTGGCTTTTTAGATCCATATATTCTGGTAACAGCACAACTATTAAAAAAACACTGTGTATAAAAGTGAGTCCTGTTGAAATGACTTGCTGGTTACTAAACAAAACTTATGAGTCTTCAGATCGCCAAGCTCTGAGACCGTGCAATTCTGGCTCCAGTAATTCGTCGAAATCGGTTGATAGCGGCCCGGTGAAGGCAGTGCCCGGTTGGTGCTGAGACAATGAAAAAGAGGGGCCCTCATCGCTTTGTGAAACAGTTACTGTTGATACCGTGTTTGTGGATGTGTTTGTGGATGTGTTTGTGGATGTGTTTGTGGATGTAGATGTGGATGTAGATGTGGATGTAGATGTGGATGTCGTTTGAGTCAAATAGGCGCATCCAACAGGGGAAACTATTCTTGATACAGATGTGTCACCTAACCTATGAGTGATACTGCTGGTCGTGCCAATACCAGGAATTTTCTCTGTATTAATGGCTACCTGAGACTCGGGGTAGTCGGGGTGATTGAGTTCTATGTGTTCACTGAGGTGATCCGCGCTCATAAACCACCTTTGTGGAAAACAGACACGGCAATAAAGGCGTGTAGTTCCTTGAGCATGACTGTCCATGTGTGTCTTGAAACGATCTTGTCTAGCGTAACGTTTGCCACAGTAACGACATTCCAGGGATGCCATTCCGTGGGTTGCCAGGTGGTAAGTGAGGCGAGATCTGTGCTTAAAGCTCCGTTCACAGACAGTGCATTTAAAGGACCGTTCCATGGAATGAGTTTTTTTCATGTGGCGGGTTAACTGACCCTCTGAATTAAAACGTTCCCCACACTGCTCACAAATTATATCTGGCATACTTCCTCTTATTTTGTCAGTTTTTATCAGGCACAAGTATCTTGATGTAAAGTGTAGCTTATCTGGCTATGCCCGATGGTTTTTTGAATGCCACTCAGGGAGAAAATTTCAGGGCGTGTCGCAATAAAATCTACGGTATCTACGGTAAATAGACCGACCCAAACGTGTATATTGTTTCATTGGCTTTGACGACTTCTATTCATCCTGAGCAGAGTTGAAGGTTCGCCTGGCTCATTATTAACGGAGAGTTACAAGGTCAGTCTGAAATGATTGAACAGCCATTAAATGAGTTCAGGGTCTTTGCCTTGCCAGGCACTGAAGTCTTCCAATTCATCCTCCAGTAGTTTGTCGTAATCAACCGATACCGGCCCGGTATAGACCGCGCCGGGTTGGTGCTGAGACAATGAAAAAGAGGGACCCGCGCTTTGTGAAATGGTTGCTGTTGCTACCGTGGACGCACTTGTGGACGCACTTGTGGACGCACTTGTGGATGTACTTGTGGATGTACTTGTGGATGTACTTGTGGATGTACTTGTGGGTGTGCATGTGCTTGTGGTTTGAGTTAAAAGGACGCGTCTATCGGCGGAAGTTATCCGTGATACAGAGGTAGAACCCGTTTGCGTCGTTAACGTATGAGTGACACTGCAGACCGGGCCAATACCCGGAATTTCCTCTGTATTAATGACTACCTCAGACTTGGGGTAGTTGGGGTGGTTGTCCTCTATGTGTTCGTCGAGGTGCTTTTGGTTCTTAAACCACCTTTGCGGAAAACAGACACGGCAATAAACACGAAGAGTTCCTTGAGCATGACTTCTCAAGTGTGATTGTAAATTCTTTTGTCTAGCGTAAGCCGCACCACAGAGATGACATTTCAGCGGCCCTATTCCGTGCTTAAGCATGTGATCAGTCAGTAGCCAGGTTAAACGGAAGGACTTCTCACATACACGACACTTAAAGGGCGTTTCTCCGGTATGCTGTCGCATGTGCTCCTTGAGGTGAATTTTATACTTATAGGTCCGTCCACAGACAGTGCATGGAAAGGGCCGTTCTTCAACATGGCTTCGCGCGTGTTCGGCCAGCTGGTGTTCCGTAATAAAACTTTGTCCACACTGTGCGCAGATATGATCCGGCATACAACCCCTCTATATTTATTATTTATTTGTCAGGCATAAGCAGCTTGATGGAGAGTGTAGCTGGCACAGGCTGTGCCCGACGGTTTTTTGAATACCCTGTCGGTAGTAAGAAACGGTCAAAGTCTCGCGATAAAGTCTACGGTAAATAAACCGGCCCAAACGCCTATAGTGTTTGATTCGCTTTAACGCTTTCTGTCTGTTCATCCTGAGCATAGTTGAAGGGTGATAGTTATCAAGGTCAGTCCCATTGAAATGATTGATCAGCGTCTAAAAAAACGCAGGGGCTTCGTCTTCGTCTCGCCAGGCTGAGAAATCCGTCAATTCTTTTTTCAGTAATTTGCCATAATCGACTGATAGCACCCCGGTATAGGCCGTACCGGGTTGTTGCTGAAGCAGTGGAAAAGACGCGTCCGCGCTTTGTGAAATGGTTGCTGTTGAAACCGTGGATGTGCTTGTGGATGTTACCGTTTCAGTTACAAGGGCGCTTCCGGCACCGGAAGTTATCCTTGCTACAGAGAGGGAGCTTGTTGGCGATGTTAACGTATGCGTGACAGAGCTGACCGGGCCAATACCCGGAATTTCCTCTGTCTTAATGACTACCTCGGACTCGGTGTGGCCAGGGTGTTCGTCCGCCATGTGGTAGTCGAGGCCCAGCTTGGTTTTAAACCACTTTCTTGCCGGGAAACAGACACGGCAATGAAAAGATCGGGCCGTTCCTCGAGCATGACTGTCCATATGACTCCTGTAACGATCTCCCCGAATGAAACCCGCGCCACATTGGTCACATTGAAAGGGCGCTATTCCGGTATGCTTTGACATGTGCTTATCGAAACGCCCACTATACATGAAGGACTTTCCACATTCGTGGCACTGAAAGGGAAAGTCTCCGCTATGGATTCGCATGTGTTCTTTAAGGTGATCTCTACGCTTAAAGACCTTCCTGCAGACAGTGCATTCAAAGACTCGTTCTTCAGAATGGGTCATCTTGTGGCGCTTTAACAGATATTCTGATGTGAAATGTTTGCCACACTCTTGACAGGTTACAACTGGCATACTTCCTCCTCAGGAGCCTGTCGGACTTAAGACAATTTCGGCCTGAAATACAGAAAGCGCGAGAAAATGCGGCCAGAATTTTATGCTGGAAAGCATAAGTCTGACAGGCTCCTGGTTTTGTCAGATTCAAGTTGCTTGCTTTAAAGTGTAGTTTATCAGAAAGTGGCCAATAGCTTTTTTATAGCCATGTCAGTGACAAACACACAAAGAATATCGTATAAAGTAAAAAGAAAGAAAACAGGATAATTCGAGATAATACCAACGACTTTTTTAAACTACTATAATACCTGTGGCAATATAGACGCCTGTGGCAATATAAACGTCAGAATTAATTTAAATAAAAATAATAAATGCCAGATTGCCTGGCATTTTAGCGACGGTTGCAGTTCATACTGTCAGCGTAAAGCGGAGTTAGGAGGCTGACCGAGAATAGACTGCTCTACTGCGGTTGCGATAAATTGGTCTAAAAATTCCTGCTTCTTCATCAAATAGCCCCGCTATTCTCCTCAGAAACAGAAATTTTATCCTCAATTTCTCGCGATCCTCGCTACGCAAGGCCAGGAGCATGTTTATGAAATATCCGGGCTAGAATAAGTCATTGGTATTATTGCAACGGTATTTCAGGTTTCCATTTTAACCAGTCCCCATTCCCTTCAGCGAAGAGTTTGAAGCGCTGCCCACTTTTTACCGGTTGTTCCGGGACAGAGGGTGTGGCAAAAGCAATACCACCGGCAAGCAATGTCTCGAGTGACTCTGTTTTCACTCTGGCACCAGAGAAAAAACCAAGCGTTGCATCAATGCCGCTGGCGTTCCAGAAACGGCTGTCCTCACCCACAAGGTTGGTAAAACGGTCGTCGATATTAATATAAATGACCACATGGTCGGCAGGATTTCCCAGTTTATAACCCGTGACCTGACCCACGGGGATACCCCGATAAAAAACCCCGTTGCCACGTTTCACAGAACCTAAGCTCTGGCTAACCAGCTCAAGGTTTAATCCCTGACTCCGCTTTTTGTTACCGGGTTCATGGGCAATGGCAGTAAAGTGAGTTTGGATCTTTCTGTTCACAACACCTGGTTGCTCCCTGATCAGCTCGACGCCAATGTACGAACCATGAATCAATGTTTCCAGATGGGAGGCACCGGTTAATCCCAGCTTGGGCCTGACAACCCAGAATTCTGCCCCTTCCGAGGCCAGCCACTGGTATTTTTTCTCAAGGGAAACGTCTGCCACCACGCCATCTCGGTTGGCATCGATGGCGAGTCCGGTTATGCGGCCCACTTTTAGCCCACGATATTTCACTAAGGTGCCTTCTTTCAACCCTTCTGCGGAATCAAACCTGATCGTAACATGGACCCCTTGATCCGTTGCGTCAGCCTCGCTGGTGAAAAGCCAGAAGCTTGTACCATTTTTAATTTTTTGTGCTTTTGGCTGGGGCGTCTGAAAAGTAATACCACCGGCGAGGAACGTATTGAGGGTGGATGATTTTACCTTTATGCCATTGAGATCAGCTTCAACATTGACCCCGCTGATATTCCAGAAACGAGTGCTTTTATTAACCAGGTGGTCGTACTCAGGCTTTATTAATAGATGGATATCGACACCATCACTGGTAAGCTGATAATCCTGCACGGTACCCACCTGAATATCACGGAACAGAACAGGACTCCCAGAGGATATGCCTGATAAGGCATTCGTTTTCAAGGTGAGATGAAGCCCGGGTGACGAGGCAGGAAGAAAAGGTTTTTTGCCCCTGCCAATAAAGTGTTTAGCGAATTTAGCACGTTTGACATTTTTCTGACTGACATCCATCGCGATATAACGACCAGTGAGCAGTGTATCAAGGCCAGAGATACCATTGATTCCGAGCTGAGGCTCAACTACCCAGAATTGTGCGCCCTCCACCAGAACCGGTTGCATTTCCGGAAGAATCACTGCCTTGGCAATGATTTTTGACAGATCCTCGCTAATATCCACTGCCTGTACTCTGCCGATTTTAAATCCATGGAAGAAAATGTCAGTATTGGCCTTTCCCAGGGCGACGTTTACGGGAAACTCTATAGCAATGGGAATCCCCGCTTCCGCCTGTTCGTAATCAGTGTACAGCAGGAATTCATCACCATTAACAGCCGCTTCCCCGGCGTTTTCCCATTCAGGCGTGTAAAAGGCAATACCGCCTTTGATGATCGATAGCAGCGATTGTGTACGAACATTAACACTGTACAAACTTCCAGTGACGTTTATCCCGCTGGCATTCCAAAACCGTGTATTTTTTTTAATGAGACTGACAAAAGGTTTTTCGATAAAGAGTTCAATATCAACAAACTGACCATCAGGACTCAATGAATAGCGGGTCACTTCCCCAACCTGGAAGCGTCGGAAGTAAACAGGACTGCCTTCATTAATAGAACCCAGTTCCTGGGCCTTGAGGTTCAGTTGCAATCCGCCGGAGGTTTCCCCTTGCGCCGGCACTTTTTTCAACGCCTGAAAATGCCTGGTTTCAGCTCCTTTAGCTGACGGGGCAAAGGCAATGTAATTGCCTGAAACCAGTGTGTCGAGTCCAGATATACCTGCCATGGTGATTTGAGGCTTAATCAGCCAGAACTGGCTTTGCTCGGTCAGGTATTGTTTATATTGTGGTTGAATGGAAACAATGGCATTGACACTGCGCATGTCGTTTGACGGAAGTAGTGATTTCACCCGCCCAACTTCCAAACCATTGTGCATAACCTGCGTTTTCCCGGGTTTCAGCCCTTTACCACTGTCAAACTGAATCTGAATATCAACACCCCTGCTCTGATAGGAATGCCAGCCCAGCCAGGCAACAATCAGCAAGGCAGCAATGGGTAGTAACCAGACCGGCGTCAGCCGATAACTTCCTGTCAGTACTGCTTTAGCGTGTTCGCCGCCGCTCATGGGACACCTCCTTTCTTTGCGTTTTATCCCATAACAGGCGAGGATCAAAACTATTAGTGGCTAGCATCGTGATGATAACCACTGCTGAAAATGCGTATGCCCCTGGATCTGCGGTGACTTCTCCCAAAACACCAAACTGCACCAGTGACACCAACACTGCAATGATAAAAATGTCCAGCATGGACCAGCGCCCAACCCAGCCGATCAGGCGCAACAGTTGCATTTGCTGGGCAGTGGCTGGTTTTGAAGAGCGTGCGACACATAATAACCAGAACAGAGCTGATAGCTTTAGCAGTGGTACTAAAATACTGGCCGTAAACACTAAAATAGCAATCGGAATCATGCCACTGTTAATAAGCTGGATGATGCCGGATAGAATCGTATCAGGTGTTCCACTGTCGAGTTTATTGACAGTCATGATGGGCAGTATATTTGCTGGAATATACAACAGTGACCCTGTGACAGTCAGGGCCCAGCAGCGGGCAAAGCTGTCTCTGATGCGTGGTGACAGTCTCGCATCGCAGCAGCAACATCGTCGCGTATCGCTGGCATTCACTTCATGACAGCACTGGCAGAGTATGAGGGAAAGATCATTACCTGTGCTCAATGCGGATGCGCTCCCAGACAGTCGCTTGATTTAAATTAAGGTGGACAGTGATGCTTGCTACCATTAAGCCGGCCAGGCAAAACAATCCCACCCCCATACTGACAGTGGCCATCCCCCCTAGCTTAATCGCCGATACCAGAATGCCCAGCACGTAGATATCCAACATACTCCATTCACGCAAATGGGTGTAGACTCGCATGAATCTGCGAGCAAGGGGCTTATTATACCCAGTGAAAGCAGACCAGAACACCAATAACAAAAGTAGCAGGCGAGTTAACGGGAATAGCATGGAAAATAAAAAAACGAGACCCGCTACCGGTTGCATACCACTGTGCCACAGAGCCGTTACACCGGTCCACAAACTGGTATGCTGCTGGTTGCCAGCCATTTCCATAATCAACACAGGGAAAAAGTTTGCCGGAATGTAAAGAATAAGGCCGCAGATTAGCAGAGCCAGCGCAGTATTGAGATTGTCTGGTTTACTTCTTGCCAGTATCCGGTGACAGCGGGGGCAACAGGCTTTTTTACGGCCTGATAAGGGTATGGCCTCAATGGCGAGGTCACAGTCAGGGCAAAGCCATATCCCTTTGGGTGAAATACTCAAATCTGAAGCCATAACGGTACCGAAGCCCTTTCAGTGAAATCGTCTTTATGTGTTAAACAGCTGTCCTGTGGTGACAAGGCTTGTTGTTTTCTACTTTCAACTACCAGAAAAACCGGCAGACTGATGACTTACGCCGTTTTCCAGGACGAGCCTTGAATCTCAGGGTAGTGATAATGAAAACACTATCAGCATCGCTTCCACCAAGGCAGTAACTCACTGTCATAGTGGGTTTCTGTCTTCGCGGGAATAACGGACTCCTAGTGTATCAGGTGTTATGGTAATCAGTATTTCTGACTTGTAGAAAAATTGCAGCTATTTTTGAACGACAGTCTATAGCTTTTGTCGTTGACATTCTGGCTCGCATAACTGACCTTCTTGATCACTTTTTACCATTGACCTCTATGCCGTACCCGTCACCGGAAGCAGAATGAAACCCGATTTGGTCAATAGAATAATAGTAGCAGGTATGGGCTGATTGACCTGACTCGGTAACAACCCTATCAATATGCTTTTGCGTTTGCTGAGTTACGTCCGAGGTTGGACAAAGGAATTGAGCAGGGTACCATTTCTAGCCCCATCTGATAGAGGCTGCCTTTTGGCAGAAATTGCACTGCCAGCCTAAATGGCTCACAATAAAAGGCGGGTTTTATGGAAAAAATCCCATGCCAACAATCAATCGATCAGGGTCAGAGCCTGTCCATGCCTTGCAGCAAAGGACAAACCTTTTATCCCGGTTATCCCGGCTAAAAGGTATTTTTCAGCGTCGGACAGTCACTCCAGATGATGGGCAGAACTACCTGAAAAAAGGTATCCCGGCAGACACTCCCCCCCATTCTTTCCCTCTGCTTGACCGGACTGTGGCAGCAGACTCTGTTAATAAAGAGCCTTACACCCATCAAAATACAAAAAAGAGTGACTTGACGTCAGCGCCCATCATTGAAAAAAATACAGTCACGACACCTGGTTATGGTCCGCTTGAAGACACAAAAGAGGCATTCGGGCGGGATCTGACAGCCTCTTCCCCTGTTGTGGAAGCACCCCATGAAGTCGACGCGCCTGAAGCAGAAGCAGAAGAACTGGGTGTTGTAAAGCCTGAAACCCCGGCAAACCGTCGTCGGCAACACCTGGAAAAAGGTCTGGCAGCCGGTGTTGTTGGTGGTGCTGTAGCCAGTGGCGCAGGTATTGCCACTATAAACGCTCTGCAACCGGGTCAGACTGAGTCACTATTAACATCTGACAACGCTCCCATAGCAGTACCTTACAATGATGAAGCATTGCAAATGGCCTCTGCTGCAACGGATGGACTTGCTCTCGCTGGCAGTGTTTATCAGGCAACAAGGAATGAAAAACAAATTCGGCAGCAGAAAATCCACGCTCAAGCCTACCTGAAAAATTTAGCGACTGTTACTGTGCTGGCCAGACGGAAAAAGCAAAAAAAAGCACTGGATCAACCGATTACGGTAGAAGAAATCAAGCAGTTCTACAAAGATGAGCAATTATCAGAAATTACCAAAAACACCCTTATACCGGGAGCGTCAGGTACCCTTGCGGTGTCTGGGTCACTGCTCACTCTTGGCATGGCTTTTCCCCCCTTTTTTCCTGTCTTTGCGGCTGCTTCTGCTGGAACAGGTGGTGCTGGTCTTATATCCACAGCTGCTGCTACTGCCGGAAACAGAGCGCGTTTAAAAAAGGCCATGGACAAAACGTTTTCAGATGAAAAAATGCAGCGCAAGTTTAATACGATGGCTGAACAGCTGGAAGCCGACCGTCAAGCACTGTCGAAGCCCGATGCGGGCCTGACAGACCCTCAAACTGCTGAGCGACAACTTCTGAAAGCTGTGGATAAAAAGTTTGAAGTAGACCGCCTCAATAAAGCCAGCCAGATCATGCTGGGCAGTGAAATGGTTGCTCGAATCAGTGGTATGTCGAAGTATGGTTTGCCGGCATTAGGAAGCGCTGCAGTGGGTCTTGGCGCCACACTGACAGGGGTTATGGTCAGTCTTTCTGCGGCTACTAATTTTAAGGAGCGTCGTCGTAAGCTCGATAATGTCCCCCAGGCCATGGCAGAAGTGATCAGCCCTGACCTGGACAGGAAGCGCTTTGTTTTGTTCGGCGCAACGATGTTTGAGAGGTATTTAAAAAAAGACTGGGCTGACCTCCAGAAAAAGTATAAGGGTTTGTCAGGAAAAAATCATAAAGCGACATGGAAAGCCTTGCAGTCGGATAATCTCAGTCAAGAAGTAGCTGGGGCATTACGTGCTTGTCGCCAGGATTGTGCCCGGGCACTATGGGAAGAACAGCTCACCAAATTTGCCAAACAGCAAAAACCGCCCATTGATTTCCAGGCATTGAAAAGTGAACCTGAAAAATTACGTGATCTGTTAAAACGCTATGCCATCAAGAGTATTGGTGAATTTGCTCATAATGATACTTTTTCAAACGGCAGAAATAATACGTTAAGGCTCAGCTTAATCGGTACCCTTGCCGGTGTTTTCTTTCTGCCAATGCTTGGCGTTGCTGCGGGTGTGCTGGTCACAGGCCTGGGTGTATCCAAGGGGATTGCAGTTTATGAGCGAAAAGTGTTCGAGCAGGCGTTATCTGAACTATTTGATGAACCTGGAGAGGGGCCAGAGTCGAAAATGGCGCACGTTAAAGTCAATAGCTTGATTGATACCTGGTGTCATATGCTTACCGACGTATAATATGAAAATAGTAAACTTTTGCTACTATTATTGCTTTTTATCGGGCTTAGTCGCTCCGGTCACAACATTGGCCCAAGTGTATAAAAGTATTGATGCCGAAGGGCATATACGCTATTCAGATGCTTCTGCAACGCTGGAGAAAAGTGAGACGATAGTGATCCCCCAAATTGCCCCGCCGACACCGATTGTTCCTGCTTCCCCGTCTGAAGTTGAACAACCTTCAAAGCCTGACAGTGAAAAAAGTCATCCAGTAACACCTCAAAAATATCAGTCAATGACCATTATCAAACCGACGAACCAATCATCCACTTATGGCAATGAGCCTGTTCCTTTAGCAATACGGCTAATCCCTCCGCTTCAATCGGAGCATACAATCGTTGTTAATGTTGACGGCAAGAAAATAGCCGGGCCTGAAGCAAAAACGCATTTCCTGTTACAGGGTATTCACCGGGGGGAGCACACCATTACGGTGCAAGTGTGGGATAAAGACGGGAAACAACAGATTGAAGCGACAAGTACCGTGTATGTCTTTCGTCCTTTTATTAGAAAACGTGCCTTGCCGAAACCCTCCCCCCAATAAAACGCACCAAATCAGTGCAATCTGGGTAAAATCTCACTATCATGCCCTGGTATAAAAATTGCCTTTTCCTCTGGAAATAGCTCAGAGTTGATGCCAGCGATGCACGCGGACCTTTTTGAACTGCTTGAAAATAGCCACACAACTGTTATTGCACTGGATAAAATGCTTACCCTCCAATATCTGAACGCTTCGGCAGAAACGCTATTGGATCTGAGCAAGCAGCGTGCGTTAGGAGCGCCTATGACCGAGGTTATTGGTCAAAAAGAACTTTACCATGACTTACACAGAGCCATAGAACAACATCAGCAGTTTACCCGCTGGGAAACACCGTTAACCTTTTCACAGGGGACAATCACCGCGGATTATTTCGTTACTCCCATGGACTGCCAGCGTTATTCTCTGCTACTTGAGATTCATCCCCGCGAACGGTTGCGAAGGATTGCCAGTAAGGAATCCCAGGCCACCGGGCATGAGACATCTCGCAACCTGGTTCGAGGGTTGGCCCATGAAATAAAAAATCCTTTGGGAGGTATTCGTGGAGCAGCACAGCTTTTAAGCCGTATGCTCAAAGATCCCACTCTGGAAGATTATACGGGCATTATTATTGAAGAAGCAGATCGATTGCGGGATCTTGTTGACCGGATGCTGGGGCCTCTTACACCGCCGTATATTCGTGCTATCAATATTCATGAAGTGCTGGAAAGAGTGGGTCAGCTCATCAGTGCTGAAACAAACCAGCAACTGAGAATCACCCGGGATTATGACCCCAGTATTCCACCAGTGCCCGTGGATAAAGAACTGATGATTCAGGCTCTGTTAAACCTGAGCCGGAATGCCATGCAAGCTATTATGCAGACTATGTCGTTGGAGGAAGGACATTTAACGTTGCGTAGCAGAATTACCCGACAGTTTACTATCAACAGAAAGCGTCGTCGTTTAGTTTGTCATCTTTCAGTAATCGATAACGGCCCTGGCGTGCCAGAGAGTCTCTCGGAGAGTTTATTTTACCCCATGATTAGCGGTCATCCTGAAGGCTCAGGGCTTGGCCTGTCTGTGACACAATCAATTATTCGCCAGCATAAAGGGTTAATTGAGTGCGATAGCCGACCCGGTAATACCTGCTTTCATGTTTATCTACCCCTTCAGGACGAACAGTCATAAGGAGAATGTTGATGAAATCCCGTAGAAGCATCTGGGTTGTTGATGATGACCGAGCTATTCGCTGGGTGTTGGAAAAAGCCCTGGCAGCTGAGTCATTCGCGACCCGATTGTTTGAATCCGGCAATCAGGCTCTTGATGCCCTTGAAGATGCCCTCCAACGAGGAGAGGAACCGGAAGTAGTGATCAGTGATGTGCGTATGCCTGGTATGAATGGTATTGATATGATGCAAAAAATGCACTGCCACTGCCCCAATTTGCCCATTATTATCATGACAGCGCATTCGGACCTTGAAAGTGCTGTGTCCTCTTATAAAAAAGGCGCATTCGATTATTTACCCAAGCCTTTTGATATTGACGATGCAACAACTCTGGTGAAAAGAGGGGTGGAGCACAGACGTCAGCGGAAAAAAAATATTCCCTCGCCACCCACTGAACCTTCCACCGAAATTATTGGGGAAGCACCGGCTATGCAGGAAGTTTTTCGTGTTATTGGCAGGCTGTCACAATCAAGCATTACCGTTCTGATAAACGGTGAGTCAGGCACAGGAAAAGAGCTTGTTGCCAGGGCATTACATACACACAGTCCCCGAGCCAATAAACCCTTTATTGCCTTGAATATGGCTGCTATCCCTAAAGACCTCATTGAATCTGAACTTTTTGGGCATGAAAAAGGAGCGTTCAGCGGCGCGGGGGGGATGCGACGTGGGCGCTTTGAACAGGCTGACGGCGGCACTTTGTTTCTGGACGAAATCGGTGATATGCCGGCAGATAGTCAAACCCGGTTACTGCGAGTGCTCGCTGAAGGCGAGTTTTACCGTGTAGGCGGCCATACACCTGTAAGGTCTGACCTTCGTATTATTGCCGCTACCCATCAAAACCTTGAAAAACAGGTAGAGCAAGGGCTTTTTCGGGAGGATCTTTTTCATCGCCTGAACGTTATCAGAGTGCACCTTCCGAGACTGAGAGAGCGAAAAGAAGATATTCCCAAGCTTGCCAGCTTCTTTCTGGAGAAGGCTGCCAAGGAAATGGCAGTGGAAGCCAAAACCTTGTCACCGGAAGCTGAGCAGCTCATCAGTAGTCTGTCCTGGCCTGGTAATGTAAGACAACTGGAGAACACCTGCCGCTGGCTGACTGTTATGGCAGCTAGCTGTGAGGTATTACCTACTGATTTACCCACTGAATTATTACCACCCATATCAAACAATACCCCGGAATCATTGCATGAGGGCACACAGTGGCAACAGGCACTGCGCTTATGGGTAGATCAGGAGCTGGCCTGTGGCAGGGAGAGTATTCTGGAACGCGCTGTTCCTGCATTTGAGCGTATTTTACTCGAGGCCGCACTGACGCGTACGGGGGGGAGAAAACGTGATGCGGCTCAACTTCTGGGCTGGGGACGCAACACACTGACCCGGAAGTTGAAGGAACTGGCCGTTACAGAAGATTAGCCCCCTGAAACCAGAAAGATACCCTTTTCAAGAGTCTGCTGCTTGCTTTTGACGTATAAAGGCAGGTTGTATAAACCTGACTATACTTCATGTACAAACGTTGTATCACATGGAGTAGTAGACATGGATGTTTCCCCAAAAGCGGTAATCAGAAGCCGTACAATTCTATTAGCTGGGACTTGCGGCGCCATATTATTGACACCAACTTTTTTGTACTCCGCAACCCAGGGAGTATTAGGAAAAAGCTCCAGTGCATCCATGAGCATTACCTTGACCATTCCGCCCAAACTGACTTCAAACATCGCCACTGAATTACCTGTGAATGACTCCGAGGTGCCTGCCTTTACAATAACTGAGAATTCTGTACCTTTATGCGTCAACAGTAACGGGCTGCCAAGTTATACAGTAACCGCCAGTGGACATTCTGAAACAGGGGATTTTGCCTTGCAAAATGGGCAGGGAGAGGTGCCCTATGGGGTCTTTTTATGGAACAGAGCTGACAATAATAGCCCACAACAGTTAAGTCATGGTGTAGCAAGTGCCCCAATGGTGCCTTTATTGAGGGGACAGCAGTGTGATGGTGCATCAAGGCTGGCTTTGTACACGCAACAACCTATTGACCCTAACCTTCCGGTTTCCGGCGCGGTGAACTTAACGATTAGCGCTGACTAAGAAGCAGTCTTAAACGTCATGCTCCTACTGCGGCTACGATAAATGGGCCTAAAAAGTCGCTTTTGTTCGTCAAATAGTCCCGCTATTCTCCTCACAAAAGCGACTTTTTATCCTCCATTTCTCGCGGTCCTGGCTACGGGCAGATTTTTAAGACTGCTTCTAAGTCTTCAGGCTCGCCGCCGTTTGCCCGAGCGACCTGCCCCCATCCTTGAGGGTCAGGTTATTTTCTTGAGATATTAGAAGAAATGTAAGTCATTTCAACAGAATGCCTATTTACCCTGTCAGGTTATCTTCATAGAATAAGACCCTATAAAACAAATAAGATACATCACTGGAATGCACATAATAAGTCGTTCATTGTCGATGTAAAGGGGGATATATTTATGTTTCGGCGTTTATCAGCACTGACTCTTCTTTTATCGCTATTATTCAGCGCCAGTGCATCTGCGGCTTTATCCCTTGATCGTATGATTGTGTACTTCGACCCGAATAAACAACCCAGGCAAGATGTAGTTGTATCAAACCCCGGCGAAGAAACCCTTTATCTTCAGACAGAAGTTTTTGAAGTGCATAATCCAGGCAGTAAAAACGAAGAACGGGTCAAAGTGACAGACCCTGAAAAACTTAAACTACTGACGACCCCGAATAAAGCTATTATTCCAGCCAATGGCCGTAAAACTGTACGAATGGTCAGCTTGGAAAAACCTACGGGTAACGAGCTTGTGTACCGTGTTACCTTTAAGCCGGTGGTCGGGGATCTGGAAGCCAGCGAAACAGCGGTCAAATTGCTTATTGCCTACCAGGCACTGGTATTCATCCGTCCCGATAACCCAGAGTATGAGGTGACAGCCCAGCAGAAGGGAGAGCAGCTGATCTTTAAAAATTCCGGTAACATCAATGTAGTGTTGCGTAATGGCAGATACTGTACAACACAAAAGAATGACAGCTGTAAACCACTGGATGCCACTACACGCCTTTATGCCGACCAAAGCTGGAAACTGGATGTGCCCACAGAAGCTGTGCGAGTCACATACGGGCTGTTTGATGGTACTTTTGAAAGAACGCGGGAATTCACTCTTAAACCCCTGGCATCTGCCACTAAGAGTTAACAGCTGCTCATTAAAATCAGGCTTTGAACGACGAATTATTTTCAGAAAAGTCAGACCAGCAGAAAAAAGCTCAGGCGATGAATAACCGCAAAGTAATGTGGTAATAAAAAATGATAAAAAAAAGTGCGAAACTGACTACTGCTATTGCCATCGTCTTGAGCGTACAAGGCTGTGCAAGGCTTGGTGAGTCATGGTCTTATTCAGGTAAATCTGGTCCCGATTACTGGGGAGAGTTGACACCTTCTTTCAGCACGTGCAAAACCGGCAGTAACCAGTCTCCCATTGATATTACTCGCGCCATAGAGGGCAACTTACCTGCCCTGAAGATAGCTTACAAAGTGGGTGGGGAAAAAGTTATCAATAATGGTCATACCATTGGGGTTAACTATGAAAAAGGCAGTACTATCACAGTGGGTGACAGAACTTTTGAGCTAAAACAGTTTCATTTCCATGCGCCAAGTGAAAACACCATAGAAGGCAAGCCTTTCCCAATGGAAGCCCACTTTGTCCATGCTGATAAACGGGGTAATCTGGCAGTGGTGGCAGTTATGTACAACGAAGGCATGTTTAATGCCGAACTGGAAAAAGTCTGGGCACAAATGCCTGAGCAGGCAAACACTAAAGTGACATTAAAACAACCAGTGAACGCTGATAAGCTAATACCAGCAAATCATGATTACTATCGTTTTAATGGCTCACTGACAACGCCGCCGTGCTCAGAGGGCGTCAACTGGTTCGTGGTAAAAGCGTATGATACCGCATCAAAAGAGCAAATCGCTAAATTTAGCCGAGCGATTGGTCATGATAATAATCGCCCTGTTCAGCCAGTGAATGGGAGAGTTATTGTAAAATAAGGTGCGATAGTGCGGAGATGGAGTTGTTCAATGACATTTTATCCACGCTCAAAGACTCTGGATCATAAGCTTAAGTAAGCCGCCCCGACCTGCCGCTGCCAAGGGATGCCCGTGCCGTAAAGTAACGGTGGGAACTACTGTGGTGAATTGGGCTTTCCACTACAAGGTGGACTTGCACTCTGACACCGTCGAGGAGCCCCCTGATTGGGTGTTATCGGCTCGGGACTTTATTGACTGGCAAACAGACCAGGGAGACTTACGATGAATTATATCGTGTGGTACGAATAAGTCTTCTTTTTTTAAGCAAATAGCCCTATTAAATCAAAACTTATTTCCAACTGCAGGTCTACCAGTATCTGAACTCGCTTGCGTAAAGGTCCCTGTTTCTCTTCAAGGTGCTTTTTGATAAACCTTTGATAAAAATTGCTGTTTAATACATGACGATTGATTTATCTTGACAGGATTACGCCCCAACGCTTTTTAAGCCTTAATGAGGAATAAGGCCCCGGTAAGTTAAAAGCGGTCAACTGCTGAATTCAGGTTCAATCATTCGAGCAGGCTTTTGAGAGTTTATCCTGGTTTGGCAAACGAAAAAGTGCACCTTCCCCTTGTAATTCAGGGTTACGGAGTACCTGCTTGTTCACAGGGGGGGGGTTCAGCAGTCAACCGACTGCAGAGCCTTGTTTAACTTGCCCAGCAACTGCTCAATATGTTGGTGGGTCACATCCTGTTCATTGGAGGTTTGGTGACGAGACTGCAAGAGTTCATGACTGATATTTAACGCCGCCATCACGGCAATTCGCTCAAGACCAATCACCTTCCCGGTCGCGCGAATATCCCGCATTTTTTCACTGAGAAAACTGGCCGCCGCATTGAGTGCCTCACGCTCTTCGGGTGGGCAACTGACTCGATATTCCTTGTCGAGAATCTTAACTACAGCTGCTGATGATGTGCTTTCTATCATAATTCATGCTCCAATGCTCGCAGGCGACTGATCATGGCTTCAACTTTGGTGCGTGCATTTTTATTCTTTTCAACCAGCCGTTCGCGTTCAGACTGCAACTGCTTCTCCCTGTAGCGAAGACGCTCATTATGTTTATTGTATCTTTCGCAGAGTATCATCAGATAACTGATTTTTTGCTCAAGTGCCTTGAAGTCGGGATTATTCATGCTGTCCTGAAAAAAAGTGTACTGACTTTACTATAGCCTGACCAAAAATTGAGGACAATCACCAGCGTGGAAAAGACAACACACCTTGCATAAAGAGAGGGTATCATAACAAATTTTCAGGGTATTCATCAGATGACAATCTCATCACAAAGATCGCTATGCCAGGAAGCTGTTCATGATCTTTTGTGAAAAGTGAAACTAATGAGAAAGGCTGCCTGTTTTTCGATTTTCTCAGAGTTTGGTGAAATGGCTCCCGGCAATCCAAAGATCAAATTGGGAACGCCCTCTGGTTTCTGACGTATTCACTATTTATGTCTACACTGATAAAAACTAAGCAAAAACGCAGTCTTTACTACCCAAAATGAGCTGAGCAGTTGTAAAAAAGGGGTTGCTATGAAGTACAGTATGATTTTTCTGTTAAGCCTCGCGGTTTGTACACCGAGTGTCGTTCAAGCGGAAACTAATGACCAGGAAATCCAACAAATCAAGCAAGAAGTTGAACGCCTGAAAGACGAGATTGGATCACTAAAACAACAGCTTAATCAGCCTACGGAATCCACTCGAAATCTCAATATCAACCATGATGCCAACCGTACCCAATGGGGTTGCTATCTTGACGATGTGAAAGCAGGGAGTTTCTACGGCACTGGCAGTTCAGAGGCCGAAGCAAGGGGTAAAACATTACAAAAATGCAGTGACAGAGGTGGTGCTTGTTTTGAGGTTGAGGTGAAGTGCAGCCAGTCAAAATAGCTTTTTTCCTCGCCTTTGATCACTTCAGCGATAACGTCTCGCTTATCGTCACCCAAAACAAGCGCCTGTTTAGATGGTGACGACGCGGTTATGATGTTTGTCAACATGGATCAACTACGCCATGCAACCTGGCCCAGTCTGCAAGCGTTCTGGCAAAGCGCTACCCATAAGCAGCGTATTTAACACCGGCACAGGTTCGTACTGAAAACAGATATAACCAAAGAACCTTCAGGAATACCATCAGCTTGCGTTTTTTTTGTAACTGTTTTTAAAATTCAGCACTTTTCTCGCTTTATAAGGACGACACTGTGAGTCAACATCAACAGGCTGAAAAAAGCGTGGATTTCGATGAAGTGGCTGACCGCCTGGTTGAGCTGGGATGCTCCGGTCATCCTTCTGAAATTCATGGTTTGCTTTGTGGCCTGCTAGCAGCGGGCCAGCGCCTGAAAACAGCACAGTGGGTAAAACAGGTATCAGAACTCTGTGGTGGAAAAGCGTTGGATGCTGCTGCGACAGAGGTTGTTAATCGCTTATATACAGTCAGCTTGAACCAACTCGAAATGGCTGACTTTGCCATTCGTTTGCTCTTGCCTGATGAAGACAATGCCATTGACCAACGTGCCGAGGCACTGGGCACCTGGTGTGCAGCTTTTTTATTAGGGTTTGGTGAGGGTGTTAAGGGAGCAACATTAAGTCAGGAAGTGAAGGAGGTACTGCGTGACTTTGCCGAGATCGCAAAAATTCAGCCGGCCATTGATGAAAGCGATGAAGCTGAGCGGGACTTTCTGGAGGTCAGCGAATATGTCAAAATGGCGCTGATCACAGTCTTTGATGAAACGAATCCAACCACCTCTGCCACAATGACCACAACGAAGTCATCCAGGAAGTTACATTGAAGGAGTCTACCCAATGGCTGACAATTATGACGTTCTAATTATCGGTGGTGGCCTGGTTGGGGCGAGCCTGGTCTGTGCGCTGGCGCCTTTTGCTCGCTTACAAGGCCTTACCATGGCACTGGTAGAAACCCATGATCTTACTAAGCCTAAAGCGTTGCCACCGAGCTTTGACGCCCGTTCTTCCGCGCTGTCTTACGGTACGCGCCTGGCCTATGAAAAACTGGGCGTGTGGCAGGCGCTGGAAGCGAATGCTGCTGCCATCAGGCAAGTGCATGTGTCTGATAAAGGGCACTTTGGGGTTACCCGCCTTGATCATAAAGCGGAGGGCGTTCCTGCGCTGGGCTATGTGGTGGATAACTACCTGTTGGGTGACGCGCTGCTAAAACAACTTGAGTCTTTCGCCGCCGAGGGTTATCTCCATATCCTCAGTCCTGCTGAGGTGGTTGAAGCCAGGCCCGATGAAGGAAGCATGACCACCCTTGTGCGGAGGAATGATGATAAAACAAAGCAGGTCATTTCCGCGTCACTGGCTGTTTTGGCCGACGGTGGTCGCTCTGGATTGATAGAGCAGCTAGGCATTTACCGGAAAACCCAAGCCTATGGTCAGTCCGCGCTGGTGGCTAATGTTACTGTCGACAGCCCCCATCAGGGGATTGCCTATGAACGTTTTGGGGAGAAAGGCCCCATAGCCTTGCTACCAAAAATCCTGTCTTCAGCTTCCAGTGCTGAGGCTTTTGGTCAGCACTGCTTTGGGTTGGTCTGGACATTACCTGATGAGGAAATTGGGCATGTGTTGGCTATGAGTGAGCGTGATTTTCTGTCGGCGTTACAGTCAGCCTTTGGTTACCGAGGGGGGCGGTTTACCCGTGTTGGTAAACGAGACAGTTATCCCCTGACGATGAGTGTAGCAAAAGAGCAGGTCAGACCGGGGCTGGTTGTGTTGGGGAATGCGGCTCATACCCTTCACCCGGTTGCCGGTCAGGGTTACAATCTGGCCATTCGTGACGTCATGGCGTTGGCAGACAATATCGCGGGTTCTCTTAAAGCGGGACGACCCATTGGGCAGCTGAGCCGATTGCTGGAATACGAAAATAAACAGACGAGAGGTCAGAAAAAAACGCTGGCATTTTGTGATGGCCTGGTCAAACTCTTCTCCCGCTCCGAACCTTCAGTGATTTTGACCAGAAACCTGGCATTACTCGGGCTGGATTTGGGCGGTTCACTGAAAAGCCGGTTTACCAAAGCAGCAATGGGATTGTAAGCAATGGCCGTAGTACAAGACTATGATGTAATCATTGTTGGTGGTGGCATGACCGGCGCTTCGTTGGCGTTGGCGTTGGCTGACAGCAGCTTGTCCATTGCGTTGATTGACCAGGAAGCCTTGTCACCTGAGCCTGTAGCCCCTTCATCAATGTATACACCTAGAGTCAGCGCACTGACAGAAGCATCTATTAACCTGTTTAAAAATCTGGGTGTTTGGTCGTTCATGACCGATCAGCGAACTTGCCCTTATTCACAGATGTTTGTTTGGGACAATGAGGGGACAGGGGCTATTGAGTTCGATGCGGACTCGGTTTCAAAAACGTCTATTGGCAGTATTGTTGAAAATAAGGTGATTCGTCAGGGGATACTGGCGGGGCTGAAAAATACCACTGTTGATTTGTTTGAACGGCAGACAGACCTCCGATTTGACCTTGGCATAGTCAGTGCCCGAGTCACTCTCTCTGACGGCAGGGTACTTAACACCCAACTGATGGTCGCTGCTGATGGCGCTGAGTCCCGCTTGCGTCAGCTTGCCGCCATTCCCTCCTCACAAAATGACTACCTTCACCATGCGGTGGTCACCACGGTACAAACTGAAAAATACCATCAAGACACGGCCTGGCAGGTGTTCCGGGATACAGGTCCACTGGCTTTTTTACCTTTGCCTTCTATGGGAGAAAAACACTACTGCTCAATTGTCTGGTCACAACTACCCTGTGAAGCGGATAAAATGATGGCATTGGGTGATGACGCTTTTATATCAGCACTGGAAAAAGCCTTTGAGAAAAAGCTCGGACGGATTGAACACGTCGAGCCGCGCTTTTGCTTCCCGTTGCGACAACGCCACGCTAATGCCTATTATCGCAACAATATCGTTTTGGTGGGCGATGCGGCACACACCATTCACCCTCTGGCAGGGCAGGGGGTCAACCTTGGATTAATGGATGTGGCGGTGCTGACAGAGGAACTGATAAAAGCTGTTGAACGGGGTGACAACTTTGCCGGCCAGCATATATTGGCGCGCTATCAACGTCGACGCAAAGGCCATAATCTGGCGATGATTATGGCAATGAAAGGCTTTCAGAACCTCTTTGCAGCAGATCATTTAGCCATTCGCTGGCTAAGAAACACCGGACTAAAAGCAGTGAACAAGTTGCCTCTTTTAAAGGAGTTGATTGTCAGGCAGGCTCTGGGTACATCGGGAGTGCTGCCCTTATTGGCTCAAGCGCCAACACGGTTCGGGTAATCTGTGTCAATGCCTTTGAGCGGTGGCGGAAGAATCCCTGTTAATGAAGCAACGGATGCATTGCCGCGTGATCCAGAGCACGCAGAACTCAACGGAGTGTGATCGCCCATTGTGAGTACTGTTGACGCTTTGGCGTTGGTAGCATTGTGCTGCCGTCTTTTGTAAACAGGGGGTGTCTCATGGGATTTGAGCTTTCCGCAATAAAAGATCAGTCCATTTTTAAACATAATGATGGCCAGTTTTTTCTTTTTGAACGTATCAATAAATGGCACAGCAGAAACAAACTCCATCTCAGACTTATAACTGAATATAAAGAAAATGATGACTATGATGCTGGCTATATAATAGTCAGCTATGGAGACAGCTACCATAACCAGCGCTATGTTATTTCCACTATTGCTGTTGACCCTGCTTTTCAAAAGCTGTATTTGGGCTCACTTTTGATGTACGCAGCTATCAAGGAGGTGATGATAAACCAGGGTGTCTTTCTCTATGTGTTTCAACCGTTTCCGGCTGCTCTGGGGTTTTATATAAAGCTTGGGTTTTTTCCTGACCCTGAAGGGGTTATTGAGGAAAAAAAACCGTTAGTGAATCCAGAAGCCAATCTTACAGGTCGGTATGTAATCGGTGAGGACGTTTTTTACGATGCGTTCGATGAAAAAGGTCTTATGTATGCAAGATTGGGCAGGAAACACCGATACTGGCAAGCCAATGTCGAAACTGCTCACAATATCCTCTACCCAAAAATTATATCGTATTTTACCGGAATTATTTGACAGTCAGTCATGCTGAGACAGGGCAACTAAGGTATACTCTCCCGGATTTAATGTATTTCCAACGGGTAAATAGAAGTGAGTCAGCTGAATCCTCCGCAAAACAGGCCTGCTATTTTCCTGATGGGACCCACTGCTTCAGGCAAAACCGACTTGGCTATTGCCCTGTCAAAAGCCCTGCCCTGCGACATTATCAGTGTTGATTCCGCACTGGTGTATAAGGGCATGGATATAGGCACGGCAAAACCCTCCGCAAAAGAGCTGGCTGAAGCACCGCACCGGCTAATCAGTTTTCTTGATCCGGTACAACCCTACTCAGCCGCCGAGTTTCGCAAAGATGCCTTGCGAGAAATGGCTGATATTGCCAGCAAGGGTCGAATACCGTTGCTCGTTGGTGGTACTATGATGTATTTCAAGGCTCTGCGTGATGGCTTGGCAACGTTGCCAGAGGCTAATCCAGAGATTCGCCACAAGTTGACAGAGGAAGCCCGTGAACAGGGCTGGTCAGTTCTGCATGACCGGCTTAAAACTGTTGATCCTGTGGCTGCCAGGCGTATCAAGCCGACAGACACCCAGCGCCTTCAGCGCGCGTTGGAAGTTTATGAAGCCACGGGGCGCTCAATATCTTCATGGCACACAGAGCAGAAAGTCTCCCCCTTGCCCTACCGGGTAATCAACCTGGCTATAGCTCCTGAAGACCGGACTGTACTCCATCAGCGCATTGCCCTGCGGTTTCAGAAAATGATTGACCAGTCGTTTGAACAAGAGGTGCGGGCACTTTACCAGCGGGGCGACTTGAACCCGTCATTGCCCTCGATTCGTGCCGTAGGCTACCGCCAAATGTGGGCTAAACTGAGCGGAGAGTTCAGC
Source organism: Candidatus Sororendozoicomonas aggregata (assembly GCF_031528575.1). NCBI lineage: Bacteria > Pseudomonadati > Pseudomonadota > Gammaproteobacteria > Oceanospirillales > Endozoicomonadaceae > Candidatus Sororendozoicomonas > Candidatus Sororendozoicomonas aggregata. The sequence continues at coordinate 61,634 of NZ_JAVLSP010000005.1, read as the reverse complement.
CATGAAGAAATGATCGAAAAGGGCATCGTTGCCACCCGTCAGCTTGCGAAACGACAACTAACCTGGCTCCGCAGCTGGCCGGGTGCGCACTGGCTGGACTCACTATCAACAGATATTCTGCTGGATGCCTTGCAAGTCATCCAACAGGGTCTAAGATAGTAGACTCCCTCTTTTTATCGGTTTATGTGTCAGTCTGATAAGTAATTGACTCTATCAATTTTTTGTTGGCCGGCATGTTAAATTAGCATAAGAAATGTAACGACCTTTGGGTTGGTGCTAAAAGAGCCTGCCAGAGACTGGTTTAGCATGTTAAGTGAACAGTCGTTTGCAGGTTTGGTGGGACTAGCTAGTATTACTTATTGAGTGCACAAGGGCGCTCACCCAAGAAGCTGTTCATGATCTTTTGTGAAAAGCAAAATCGATGATATAAAGCTGCCTGTTTTCGATTTTCTGAGGAGCATAGTGCCACTATGTAACCAGGAAAAGCAGAAAACAGGCAGTTTTTATCGGCGGTCGCAGCTCATAAAAGAGTGTGAACAGCGTCCGGGGTGGGCCGGCACTTTATGGGCTGTACATAGATCATACAATTAGGCGCTGGCTCAGCCGGTCAAGCGGATAGCTGCTCTTACAAGTGATAAAAAGCTATTCACAACCCCAGAATTATTAAGGAGTACAGAAATGTCAAAAGGGCATTCTCTACAAGACCCTTACCTGAATGTGCTACGTAAAGAACGCGTACCCGTTTCTATTTACCTGGTCAATGGCATTAAGCTTCAGGGACAGGTTGAGTCTTTCGATCAGTTTGTGATCCTGTTGAAAAACACTGTCAGCCAGATGGTATACAAGCATGCAGTGTCAACTGTTGTGCCAGCCCGCCCCGTTCGTTTGCCGATGCAAGGCGAAGGTGAGCACCAACAGCCACACCCTGAACAGATATAATCTGCAGCAACACAGCATAAAACACAGCATAAAAAGGCGCCTGACGCGCCTTTTTTTGTGCGCACGTGTTTTGTGAAGGTTAGAGTGCTACCCTTAAGAGTGATTTACTATCATGCCACGCGCCTGAGGAGCTGTTGGACTGAGCGCTGAGCTGCTGCGAAAAAAGCTGGATGTGGTCAGTTTTTATAGTGCTTCTCGAAAGAGGATCACTATTGCCCCGAATCAGCTTGAAAACTGTCACAAACGGATCTTTTTCTCGCTGACTCTGACAAGCCCTCAGGTGCAACTGAAAGCAACAAGCAGGAGTTAATTTTTTGTTTTTTGAGCGCCATGAAGGAGGAGAAAAGGCTGTTCTTGTTCATCTGGAAGTCAGAGATGAAAGGAGCAGAGAAGATCCACAAGAGTTTATGGAACTCGTTAGCTCGACGAACGTATCGTCAGAAGCTTTTGTCACTGCCAACAATCAGCACCCTAATCCGCGCTTTTTTGTCGGGCCTGGTAAGGTCGAAGAAATCAGAGAGCTTGTCATCCTTCACCAGGCGGAGGTGGTCATCTTCAATCATGAGCTGTCACCGAGCCAGGAGCGTAATCTTGAAAAAGCGCTTGAAGCAAGGGTAATAGATCGTACAGGACTGATTCTTGATATCTTTGCTCAACGTGCCCGTACCTTTGAAGGTAAGTTGCAGGTGGAGCTCGCGCAGCTTCAACATATGAGCACACGCCTTGTCAGGGGTTGGACACACCTTGAGCGACAAAAAGGGGGGATCGGTTTACGGGGGCCTGGTGAAACCCAGCTTGAGACAGACCGCCGGTTACTGCGGATTCGCATTAAAAGTATTATTCGCCGGTTGGATAAAGTGCGCCGTCAACGTGATCAGGGCCGACGTTCCCGCAAACGGGCAGAGTTGCCCCTGATCTCTCTGGTAGGCTATACCAACGCAGGAAAATCCACCCTTTTTAACACGCTGACAATGTCGGACGTCTACGCTGCTGATCAGTTGTTTGCCACCTTGGACCCGACCTTGCGGCGGTTTGAATTTCCGGATATTGGCTCAGCCATTATTGCCGACACTGTCGGCTTTATTCGCCACCTTCCCCATAAGCTGGTAGAAGCGTTCAGGGCCACGCTGGAGGAAACCAGTCAGGCTGACCTGCTACTTCATGTTATAGACAGCCACGACCCGGAGCGACTCGATAATATTGAGCAAGTCCACAAGGTGCTTGAAGAAATTGAAGCACACGATGTCCCGGTGCTACAGGTCTTCAATAAGGTGGATTTACTCGACGGGGTAACCCCCCATATTCAGCGGAATGAATGTGGCAAACCTGTCAGGGTCTGGTTATCAGCGGCTACAGGCGAAGGGGCTGAACTTCTGCAACAGGCCGTTGCTGAGTTGTTATCGGAAGATATGTTTGAAGGCAGCCTGTCACTGCCCCCCTCCAAGGGGAGAGTAAGATCGAAGTTGTATCAGATGGGTGCCATTCAAAATGAAACCTATTCAGAGACAGGTCATTTAATTCTGAACATTCGTTTACCGCGCGTTGATTTTAACAAACTGGTTAAGCAAGAAGGGTTGGTGGTTGAAAGCTGTATCGTATAGGTTATAAGTTGGGCGGGGCGATTTACTCCGCAGGTATACTGCCTTCAATTTGTGAATTTACCAATTCAACTTGCAGTGTCCGCGGTGTAAACCCTACAATCTGGATCATGGTAGAACTAAGCTTCGCCGGCCTGGGGAATACTCCCAGCGCATGTGGGTGTAGTCGTTTTTTTCGAATTTGACTCTACGGAGACGTATATGGCCTGGAACGAGCCGGGTGGAAATAACCAGGATCCTTGGGGTGGAGGCAACAAAGGTAAGAAGCAGGGTCCTCCTGATCTTGATGATGCCTTTCGTAAATTCCAGGATAAACTGAATGGTATTTTCGGGGGAGGCCGAAAAGGGGGAAGCTCAGGCTCTGGCAAGGGTAATAATAACGCTGCTTCTTCTGCTGGAATTTTTATTGCCGGTGCGATTATACTGGCGGCTATATACCTTTGGAACGCCGTTTATACCGTGGATGAAAAAGAACGTGCAGTGATTCTGCGTTTTGGTCAATATGTTGATACGGTAGAGCCGGGATTGCATCTTTATTTTCCGGGTATTGAACAAAAATTTCAGGAGCGTGTGACTGAGCTTCGTACCTATAATCTGCGTCAACAAATGCTCACGAAAGACGAAAATATTGTTGAAGTCTCCATGTCGGTTCAGTACAACATCACAAACATTAAAGATTATGTACTGAATGTAACCAAACCTCTTGTCAGCCTTGAAGAAGCGACCCAAAGCGCGCTGCGTCATGTGGTGGGTAGCTCAGAAATGCATCAGATTTTGACAGAAGGTCGTGAAACCATGGGCGTAGAAGTTCTTGCGAGACTGCAGGCGTATATCGACAGCTACGGGTCTGGCCTGAGCATCAGAAAAGTCAACATTGAAAGCGCCCTGCCACCGAAAGAGGTTCAGGCAGCTTTTGATGATGTAATCCGCGCCCGTGAGGATCAGGAGCGTGCGAAAAACCATGCTGAGGCTTACGCAAACAAAGTGATTCCTGAAGCGCGTGGCCAGGCGAAACGAGCCGTTGAAAATGCCAGCGCTTACCGTGATGAAACTATCGCCAGAGCCGAAGGTGACGCTGCTCGTTTCAGCAATCTGTATTCTGAATACAAGAAAGCACCTGATGTCACCCGCGAGCGTTTATACATTGAAACTGTCGAGTCCGTGCTGAGCAAAAGCAGTAAAGTCCTTGTTGATGTTAAAGGAGGCAACAACATGATGTACCTGCCTCTGGATAAGCTCATCAGCAGTAAAACAGCTACTCAAACAACGCCATCGCAAGAACTGACTCAGCAACAGCTGGATGAAATCACTAATCGGGTCACCGAGGAGTTAAATAAGCGCGTGAGTTCTGCACGTAAAAATAGCACTGGGAGGGTTGGACGATGAACCAAAAAGCTTTCAGTGGATTGGTTGCCATCACTGTTTTAGTCCTGGTGGCCTATAATACGCTCTTTGTGATTTCAGAGCGTGAGCGTGCTGTACAACTCCGTTTTGGACAGGTTGTCGAAGAAAGCATTGAGCCAGGTCTGCACTGGAAAATTCCGATGGTGGATAAAGTCAGGGTATTCGATGGCCGCCTTCAAACCATGGATGTTCCTTCCGAGCGCTTCTTGACGCTGGAAAAAAAAGCCGTTGTTGTAGACTCTTACATCAAGTGGCGAATTCACGATGTGTATGCCTTTTATAAGGCGACAGCTGGCGATTTAATGCGTGCTAGCACACTGCTAGGGCAACGGGCAGAGTCTCGGATGCGAAACAAGTTTGGTGGCCTGACACTGAACGAAGTTGTTTCCGGTCAGCGTGATCAGCTAATGGATGATATTACTCAGTCACTGGATACTGTTGCACGGACTGAAATGGGTATATCCGTTGTTGATGTTCGGGTGAAACGCATTGACCTGCCTCCTCAGGTCAGTGACTCCGTCTTTGAGCGGATGTCTTCCGAACGTGAAAAGGAAGCCCAGGAGTACCGCTCTAAAGGTATTGAAATCGCTGAAGGTATCAAGGCGAATGCTGACCGTGAGAAGCGTATACTGCTAGCGGATGCCTACAAAAAAGCTGAGATTCTCAAAGGTGAAGGTGACGCGAAAGCAGCAGAAATCTATGCGCGAGCGTATCGCCAGGACCCTGAGTTCTACGCATTCTATCGCAGCTTGCAAGCCTATAAAGAGGCCTTTAATGATCCGCGCGATGTCATTATGATTGAGCCGGATAATGAATTTTTCAAGTACCTGAACAGTACATCAGGCAAAGATAAATAATCGGTTACTGTCTGTAGCGGTTTACTCTGCCTCAGACAGTGATAAACTATTTAAAACCGGGTTCAGGCCCGGTTTTTTCGTGTATAGAGGAAACGGGCAATGGGCCTTAGCCAACAGGCATTGACCGCGCTTGAAGTGATTGCGTCCTTTCTCTATCCACCAGGCTGGAAACTTACGAGTATCCAGAGGCCGAAGTTGATGATCGTGAGTTTATAAGCAGCCTTAACCGTCTGCCAGTAGCGAGGATCATGAGAAACGGAGAATAACCAGTCGATGTTGAAGAGCAAATAGTCCGCTATTTAACCAACAAAATCGGCTTTTTAAACCCGTTTATCGCAAACCGCCGGAGCAGCACGGTGTTTAAAACTGCTTCTCAGGTTTACCGGTTCGGTCAGTATGTTGGTGGGTGTTATATTGCTCTTTTTTATTAGCTAATAGCTAGGAGCCTGTCGGACTTAAGGCAATTTCGGCCTGAAATCCAGAAAGAGCGGCCATATTTTCCGATGAATTTGCTTAAATAGGTCAACTGTTCGCGCAAATCCATCGAAACATCTGGCTCGCTCTACTGAATTTCATGCTCGAAAGCTTAAGCCCGACAGGCTCCTAGCCCGGATATTTCATAAACTGCCCTTAGAGTCGCAAGGAGAAAGCAAGGCCAGGAGCATGTTTATGAAATATCCGGGCTAGTGCATCACGAGAAATTGGAAGCTATAAGCTTGCTATTTTACAGCTTATAGCTTGGGTCATCTGTTTTATTTGACGTTAAGAGACTGATTCCATGGGTAAGACTGTTGTCGTACTGGGCACTCAGTGGGGTGATGAAGGTAAAGGCAAGATCGTTGACCTGCTGACCGAGCAGGCCGATGCTGTCGTTCGCTTTCAAGGCGGGCATAATGCTGGTCACACCCTGGTTATTGAAGGGAAAAAGACGGTATTACACCTGATTCCTTCGGGTATTTTGCGTGACGATGTTATCTGCTATATCGGCAATGGTGTTGTCCTTTCTCCACAAGCCCTGCTGAGAGAAATGGCACAACTGGAGGAGCAGGGTGTTCCTGTTCGTGAACGCTTACGACTGAGTCCTTCCTGCCCACTGATCCTGCCTTACCATATCGCACTGGATCAGGCCCGCGAGTCTGCACTGGGTAAAGCCAAAATCGGTACAACGGGCCGTGGCATTGGCCCGGCTTATGAAGACAAGGTGGCCCGTCGTGGCTTACGCCTGGTTGACTTGCTGCATCCTGAGCGCTTCGCTAAGAAGCTGAAAGATGTAATGGACTACCATAACTTTGTGTTGAAAAACTATTACAGGGCAGAAGCAGTTGATTACCAGAACGTATTGAATGAAGCCCTGGCCATGGGTGAACAACTGGCACCACTGGTTGACCGTGTGACTGACACTCTGCATGAACGCCACAGGAACGGTGATCGCATTTTATTTGAGGGCGCCCAGGGTTCCCTGTTGGATATTGATCACGGTACGTTCCCGTTTGTAACATCCTCCAATACCACCTCTGGTGGCGTGTCCACAGGCAGTGGTTTTGGTCCACTGTATCTGGATTATGTGTTAGGTATTACCAAGGCTTACACAACACGTGTCGGTTCAGGCCCATTCCCCACAGAGCTGGACTGTGAAGTGAGTCGTCACCTGGCAGAAAAAGGCCATGAGTTTGGTGCTACTACTGGCCGCCCTCGTCGTTGTGGCTGGTTTGATGCGGTGGCCTTACGTCAGGCTATTCAAATCAACAGTGTCTCTGGCTTGTGTTTGACCAAGCTGGACGTACTGGACGGTTTGGAAACCATCAAGGTTTGTGTCGGCTACACGAATAGCCAGGGTGAGGCCATCGGGACACCCGTGGATATTGAGGAGTATGAGTCTCTGGTACCTGTATACGAAGAACTGCCTGGCTGGAGTGAATCCACATATGGCGCCAGATCGCTGGATGCATTGCCTGAGAATGCACGCGCTTATATTAAAAAGCTGGAAGAGCTGACGGGAACGGCCATTCATATCGTTTCTACTGGCCCTGACCGTTTAGAAACTATTGTGTTGGAACAGCCCTTTAGTTGATAAGTGAATAAAAGCCTGCTTGATTCAATGCAGGCTTTTGTATGGCTGTTGCTACCCCAAGACCGGCTTTTGACATTCTATTGTATCTACCCGTTCCACTGTCCACAATTCATTGAATCGCAAAAGCCCCATAGCCCACAACACGGTCTTTATCACCTGTTGTATCGCCAGAGTTACGAACATCCAGTGTGATCACTTCCATGCACCGCTTCTGGGCAACCCTGAGAGCGCCGTTTAAGGGTACGCAGCCACAAGCCTGACCACCTGTAAGGAAGGCATTTTTTTGTTCGATCGCTTTCACCGTCTGAGCATCACGCTGACACGCCTGATCATAATGATGAAAGTGGCTTAAATCAGTACTGATAATAATGAGTGTTTCATCGCCACCCCAGAGATATTCAATGATATTGACAACAGAAAACACTGAAGCATCACCGATCACTAAAGGTATCAGACAAATGTCTTCCAAGCAGGTCTTGATAAAGGGAAGCTGGACCTCCAGGCTGTGTTCTTGGTCATGGGCCGCGTCCAATGCCTGTACATCACTCAGCTCCAGTAGCCGGCTCATTGCAAGGGTATCAAGAGGGATATCGCCCAGCGGTGAGGCAAAGGCATCAGCAGAGGGCAACGCAATTCCTTCAAAAGCTAACCGGTGGGAAGGACCCAATAGCAAAACGCGTTTAATCGTAGCACGCACCGGTGCCAGCAAACGGTAGGCGCTGGCGGCGACAGGACCGGAATAAGCCAGTTCAGCGTGTGGCACCACCAGCATCTTGGGGGAAAGGTGTTTTTCTTCAGCATCATTCAATAGTTCACCAACCATTGACTGAAGAGTTTTCGATGATGCTGGGTAAAACGTACCTGCAACAGCGGGGGGGCGAATGATCATGACAACGGGTACCCCTGTTCTGGCTGGAGACTTATCGTAATGTATGTTGACAAGCCATAGAAAACCTAATTATAGACAGTCATCAAATGTAAGGTAAAACGACGGTTTAGCAAACAGCTTCCTTAACGCCCTGATTATTGGACAATGGGCATATTCAATACGACGTTTGTCCCTGAGCCTGGAAATTACGTCAGAGTCGAGTTCAATAGAAGAAGGCAAATTAAAAGCGGTCAGCTGCTCAATTCAGGCTTAAGAAGCAGTCTTAAAAGTCTGCCCGTAGCGAGGACTGCGAGAAATGGCGGATAAAAAGTCGCTTTCGTGAGGAGAATAGCGGGACTATTTGACGAACAAAAGCGGCTTTTTAGACCCATTTATCGTAGCCGCAGTAGGAGCATGACTTTTAAGACTGCTTCTAAGACGGCTTCTTCGTGATTCCTTAATCCCTCCCCTTTAATAGTGGTATTATGACCCGGTTTTCTACCTGCGCAGTGATTCCGGGGGCTGGCGTTGGACATCCTATTAACGCTTGAAATGGCACTTTTTCTTTTTTCTGTGGCGCTTACAGCGGGTTTTGTGGACGCGATTGCAGGCGGGGGCGGTTTGATTACAGTACCGGCACTGCTGGCTGCTGGTTTACCGCCTGCCCAGGCACTGGCAACAAACAAACTCCAAAGCACAGGCGGTTCGTTGTCAGCCAGTATTTACTTTATCTCCAGGGGTCTGGTTAATCTGAGAGAGCTCAAACTGGCCATTGCGCTAACCTTTTTCGGTAGCGCGCTCGGTACAGTGCTGGTTCAACTTGTCTCTGCCAACGTTTTACAGCAGCTGATACCCTTTCTTATGGTAGTCATCGCCGCTTATTTTATGTTTTCTCCAACCCAAAGAAATGATAAAGATACCCGTCAACGTATTAGTCTATCCTTATTTTCTTGCTCCGTAGCAATGCTTATTGGTTTTTATGATGGTTTTTTTGGCCCTGGTACCGGGTCATTTTTTGCCATTGCTTTTGTAACATTACTGGGCTATTCCCTGACAAAAGCCACAGCGCATACTAAGGTATTGAACTGTACAAGTAATATAGCCTCATTGCTGTTTTTTATCATTGGGGGAAAAGTGGTATGGACAGCAGGTCTGCTCATGTTACTGGGACAGTTTTTGGGGGCAAGACTGGGAGCTCGCGTGGTGACCAGAAGTGGACACAAAGTCATTCGTCCGATGATTGTCCTTGTTTCGCTGGTCATGACCGCAAAACTATTGTGGGATCAGTATTCAACCCTGTTTTTCTGAATAACGATAATACGAGGGCATCAACAGCTGTAATGAGTGAGAATTTTCCCAGTCTGTTAGTCGGAACAGCTTATCTGACCAGTATCATCCTGTTTGCCATGATGATCATCATGAAACGACGCCCCGTGGGTGTGTCGCTGGCATGGCTGGTTCTGTTGTTTGCCTTGCCTGTGGCAGGTTTTTTTTTCTATATGTTGTTTGGCTCCCGTCGGCTTGGCTCTCGCCGACTAAAGCGGATTGAGCAGTTATACCCGGATTATGAACAGTGGTCAACGCATCTGGCCAGCGTGATCAGTGACAGCGGCCCCCCACGTTGTCCTGTGACGTCCTACAATGCTATTTACCGGCTAGCAGAACATACCATGGCCATACCCGCCTTACCGGGCAATCAGTTACAGCTGTTCTATGAAACCGATGATATTGTCAAGGGCATGGTCAGGGATATAAAAAACGCACAATCATCCATCGTGCTGGAATTTTACATATGGGCTCCCGAGGGGCGTATTCTTGAATTTGTGCATGCATTGATTGACTCGGCTAACCGTGGGGTGAGCTGTCTGGTCATACTCGACGCTGTGGGCAGTCGTGCTTTTATTGGCAGCCAGTGGGTGAATCAGTTGAAAGCCGCAGGCATTACTGTCATCGCCTCAATGCCGGTGGGCCCCTTTCAGATGCTGGTTGAGCGAATGGATATCCGCAATCATCGCAAGATCCTCGTCATTGATGACGCCATCGCATGGACAGGGAGCTTTAATCTGGTAGACCCAAAATACTTCAGGCAGGAGGCAGACGTGGGCCAATGGGTGGATGCCATGGTACGAATTGAAGGTGTGGCAGCCCATGTACTTGGATCTATAGTGCAATATGACCAAACACTGGAGACGGGCAAGGGACACCCCAGTTTTAACAGAAGGTACGTGCAAGCTGAAAGCCCGGTAATCTATGACTCATTGGCCGAAGTCCATGTGCTTCCTTCAGGTCCGGGGGTTGATCGCGAGCTGCTCCACCAGGTGCTGTTAGCGGCTATTTACGAAAGCCAGGAAGCGCTGCTGATTTCTACGCCTTACTTTATTCCTGATGAGTCCCTGTTAACTGCGCTTAAATCAGCTGCCATGCGTGGTGTGCAGGTGAAGTTACTGGTGCCGGAAAAGAATGACTCCAAAATGGTACACCATGCCAGTCGTGCCTATTATGAAGAGTTGTTGATTAGTGGCGTTGAAATTCACCAGTTTAAGGGTGGCTTGCTTCACACCAAGTGTGTGTTGGTTGATCGTTCTACCGTGTTGTTTGGTACCGTTAATCTCGATATGCGCAGCGTCTGGCTGAATTTTGAAGTCACGCTAATTATCTATGATGAGCACTTTGGTCAACAGATTACAACACTGTTGGAGAGCTACCTGGCCCAGTCGGAAGCAGTGGTTCTTGAACAGTGGCAGAATCGAACCTTTGGGAGGAAATTTTTAGAAAATACGATGCAGCTATTGAGTCCATTGTTGTAGCTGTTTAAAGGCGAAGCAGGTTGGGGCAAGTCTTCCATGCACGGAGATTTCGGCGTCAAATAGTCCCGCTACTCTCCTCACAAAAGCGACTTTTTATCCGCCATTTCTCGCAGTCCTCGCTACGGGCAAACTTTTAAGACTGCTTCTAACCAAAGCCCGATAGACTGCCAGGCACATAAATAAGCGTTAACAGACCCGTAAAACTTCAAACTTATGTCAACCTGAAGTGAATCCTCTTATAATGCAAACTTTACACACTATTTCGGCTGCGTTAAGCCAACGCTCCTGCTGGCAGGAATTAACACCGCATGAAACGATCGATAAAGCTATTGCGTTTTTTAACATGGTCAATATTAGCTTCTGCCAGTGGACTTGCTGTCATCTGTGCCAGTGCTTTTTTATATCTTAGCCCGTCTCTGCCCTCGGTAGAGACTCTCAAAGATGTTCACCTACAAACCCCCTTAAGAATTTATACCCGCGATGAGAAGCTGATTGCTGAATTTGGCGAAAAACGCCGTGAACCCATCCGCTTTGACGCCGTCCCTAAAAACCTGGTTCATGCCTTTATGGCCGCAGAAGATGATCGCTTTTACTCACACCCGGGGGTTGACCTTGTGGGACTGATGCGTGCATTTTTCCAGCTGGTTTCCACAGGCAGGATTCAGTCCGGGGGCAGCACTATCACCATGCAGGTGGCAAAAAACTTTTTTCTGAGCCACGAACGGGTTTTTTCGCGGAAGTTCAATGAAATACTATTGGCTTTGCAAATTGAACAGGAACTCCCTAAAGATGATATTTTTGAGCTGTATCTTAACAAAATTTATCTGGGTAACCGCGCTTATGGCATTGAAGCAGCCGCACAGGTTTATTACAACAAGTCTGTCAATGAGTTGAACCTGTCCCAAATGGCTATGCTGGCCGGACTGCCCAAAGCACCTTCTCGATACAACCCTATTAATGACCCAGATAGAGCGTTGTCTCGTCGTGACTGGATTCTTGGGCGGATGAAAGAGCTCAATTACATTTCCGAAGCTCAATACGATCGTGCGATCGCTCAGCCTGTAACCGCAAGCTATCACGGGACTGACATTGACCTGCATGCGCCTTATGTTGCCGAGATGGTTCGCCAGGAAATGATCGAACGATTTGGCCCTGAGGCTTATACCGAGGGTTTCAAAGTTTACACGACCGTCACCAGTAAACTACAAACCACCGCCAATACATCTGTCATTAACGGAATGATGGCCTATAACGAACGACATGGTTATGCGGGGCCTGTCAGTAACTTGATCAACGATGGAAAAACCACCGAAAGCGAGTGGCTCCAGGTTATTAATGAAACGTCCAATGCCAGCGTTTTGTACCCTGCTGTTGTCACAGAGGTTCAGGACAAATCTGTTTCCCTGTTGCTAAAAGAGGGAAAACGGTCATACATTAATTGGGATAATTTAAAGTGGGCCAAAAAGTTTATTAATGTCAATGCCTTTGGCTATCCGCCAAAAAAAGCCGACGATATACTGGCAAAGGGTGATCTGATCTGGGTCCGAAAGATGCCAGATGGTCAATACCGTCTGTCACAAGGAGCCATGGCTCAGTCAGCCCTGGTTTCCATGAACCCTGAAGACGGTGCCATACTCGCTCTGGTGGGTGGATTCAACTTTTATAAGAATATGTATAACAGAGCCACTCAGGCTACGCGCCAGGCAGGTTCCACCTTTAAGCCATTTGTCTATGCCGCGGCCATGGCTAATGGCATGACAGCCGCCACCATTATTAATGATGCCCCCATTGTATATAATGATGATGCTCTGGAAGGGATGTGGCGTCCAGAAAACGACAATAATCAGTTTAACGGTCCTATGCGCCTGCGTGAAGGGTTGTACCGCTCTCGAAACCTCGTTTCTATCCGTGTGTTGCGTGACACAGGCATCAATAACACCATTAACTATCTTGAAAAACTGGGCTTTTCCAAGGACTCCATGGATCCAAACCTGTCACTGGCACTGGGTAATGTATCCATCTCCCCCATGGAGCTGGCCCAAGGGTACGCCGTAATTGCAAACGGTGGCTACAAGGTGTCGCCTTACCTGATTGACCGTGTTGAGGTGATGGGCGATGTTGTGTATCAAGCTGAACCAATCACGGTGTTAAGAAACAACAAAGTCAAAGACAGCTCATCTGAGCCTGAACCAAAAGAGTTGCCACTGGTGGCCTCTATCGAAAAAGCTCCCATGTTAGTGAATGAGCTTGAAGACAGACCAAAAGCAACGCTGCTGCCAGAAGCTGAACGGGTCATGGAGCCAAAGCTGAATTATATTGTCAATGACATGCTTAATGATGTGATCTGGAAAGGCACGGGGCGTCGGGCAAGAGAACTGAAACGTCATGACCTGGGCGGAAAGACGGGCACTACTAACGATAGCAAGGACGTCTGGTTTGTTGGCTTTAACCCCGATATTTTGACCACCGTTTGGGTAGGAATGGATGATTACTCTACCCTGGGGCGATGGGAGTTTGGCGCTAATGCCGCTCTGCCCATATGGCTGGAATTTATGAAAACTGCCCTTAAAGACAAGCCAGAACAGCACCTGCCACGGCCTGATGGATTAGTTACGCTGAAGATCAATGCCAAGACGGGAAAGCTTGCTCAACAAGGGGATACAGACACATTGTTTGAAATATTCCGGCGGGAGTATGCCCCCAAATCCACAAGCACTAATGAACCTCCTCATGAGCAGATTGAAGAGTCCTTCTCACCAAAGGATTTGTTTTAAGCGCTAAAGCACATAACAAATGCTCTCTCAAAAAAACCAGAGCCGCCGTGGCAAGGGGGAGCCACACGGCTCTGGCATTCAGGTCATCTGCAATAACGCAGCTACCTATAAGCGATGATAGCTATTATTCTACTGACGTATTACGCAAGATGGTTCAACAAGCGGGGCTTGCTCCACGCAACCTTGCTATCTTCCACCCAAACGGCAAAGCTACGCAATGCCCCTATGGATGGAGAATTCCGCAATGTTCGTTAAAGCAATTATGACTTCAACGAAGTAGAAAGGGCAATTGGTATGATTGATATTAGAAACTGTTCACAATAGACCATGAACAACTTCTTAAAAATTTGCGCACAGACACACAGCAAGGATCAAGGGAAGCGGAGAAAAAAGTCGATTTCGAGAAGCAAATAATCTGCTATTTAATGAACAAAATCAACTCTTTAGTCCTTTTTGTCTTACCCAGCCGCTACTATGGACGAGTCTTTGTGCTAAATATCAAAGACGTCGTTTTTTACATCATCAGCAAATACCGCCCACTCTTTTTTGTTGGACATCAAAGGAGTCTGCTCTGTGTGCCCGGAAGCACGCACAGCAATCCAGTTTTCCTCTGGATCAACAGCCATCTCAACACATATGGGAATCACCCATGTCAGGCAGGGTGAGGGTTCTTTAAGTTCATAATCGTAAAGCATGTCCATACCTACTATTGAACCCGGATTATAAATCGAATGTCGTAAATATTACTCACGACCACGTCAACACAACAACTCATGTAATGGGGGATACATGTTATTGACCATTTAAAATCCTGGTTCCTCAAGATAAATAAGCGTTAGCCTTTGAAGCAATTACTGTAAAAATAGATCGGGCTACGCAAACTATTCTGATGGTTACGTAATGATATGGAAAAGACACAGAATTATTAGAGGCATTCGCAAAACGGCTGAAGAAAAGCCCTAAAATGATTTGCTTATTTATACTAGGAGCCTGACCGAGAATAGACTGCCCTACTGCGGTTGCGATAAATTGGTCTGAAAATTCCTGCTTCTTTATCAAATAGCCCCGCTACTCTCCTCAGGAACAGAAATTTTATCCTCAATTTCTCGCAATCCTCGCTAAGGGCGCTATTCTCGGACAGGCTCCTGGTTGGCTTTTCTAACGACACAATAACTATGTCAGATTGTGCGCAATAACAAGCTAAAACGACAGGGAATAGACAGCTATTGCCAGGTGTTTCAGCGCAGGACTAGTGCTCAGGCTGTCAGCGTAATAGCGTAGTGTGAACAGACAGTACTCTCACTGGCTACAAACTAATGGCTGAATGATTTAGCCCTGACAACTCTTTAAAACCAAACATAATATTCATATTCTGTACTGCCTGCCCTGCTGCACCTTTTACCAAATTATCAATCACAGACAATACGACGACGGTGTTCATACCTTGTGGCCGGTGCACTGCGATACGACATTGATTACAGGCTTTCACTGACCCGGTTTCAGGATGGCTACCCGCTGGCATGACATCCACAAATGGCTCTGCCTCAAAGCGTTGCTGGAACAAAGCTTGCAGATCCATACCGCGATCTTTTACCTGGCAATAAATCGTAGCATGAATTCCGCGAATCATCGGCGTCAAATGGGGCACAAAGGTCAGGTCCTCACTGAATGTTTGGTGTTGTTTGTTCGCTGCTGCCTGTAAGCCCTGGCGAATTTCCGGTAAATGGCGGTGACCTGCCACTGCATAGGCTTTGAAAGATTCATAGGTTTCGCACAACAAGTTATTACGACCTGCGCCACTCACGCCTGACTTGGCGTCAACAATGACATTGCCAGAGATAATCCCTGCTTCAACCAATGGCAACAATCCCAGCTGAGCGGCTGTTGGGTAACACCCGGGGTTAGCTACCAGTCTGGCACTGGCTATTTGCTCTCGATTCACTTCCGGCAAACCATAGATTGCTTCATCTAACAGTGTTGGGCAGTGATGCTCAGTGCCGTACCAATGTTGCCAGTCCTGTGAATTTTTCAGGCGAAAATCCGCTGCCAGATCAATCACCCGAATCCCTTTTGCTAACAACGCAGGTGCCGTATTCATGGCTATCCCATTGGGAGTGGCGAAAAATACCAGGTTACACTGGTTTAGTGCACCTTCATCCGGCGAAGAAAACGGCAGGTCAACATAACCACGCAACCCAGGGAAAAGATCACTGACCGCACGGCCCGCTTCAGTACGAGACGTCACCGTGACCAGCTCGGTATCAGGATGTCCAGAAAGCAGGCGTAATAACTCCACGCCAGTGTTACCCGTGCCACCAACCACGCCAACTTTGACCATATTCTTTCTCTTTTATCATTTCACTTTTATCAACAAAAAATCGAGCTGACCACAGCAAACCTGGTTGCCATAAGACGTCGTTAAATAAGTTCATTTTAAAACACGCCACTCAAACAACTTCGCGACTCCAGGTTTCGACCCTTTACTTTCAAAAATTGCTGTTGAGAAAAACCAGTACTTTCAAGTTTAATGAACCTATGAACCTATGAACCGGGCCAGTTCACTTGCTCAACAGTTTAAGCCTTTTCTGACGCCATACAAGCCTCACCTTCCGCTTTTTCCAGTGCTCATCATTATTGGCCACTGTCAAACAACATACCATTAACCGGACACAGTTTATGGTTACTTTTCCGACGACAACAACAGCCTTTTCATGGTATTGCCGTGTGCATTTTTTAGCATCGTTGATATTGGGTTTGGGCTTTCTGTGAAGTCATTTGTGTGGACTGATGCAACTGACCTGAAGGACTAATACTGATATAGAATAAATAAAAATTTTATTATTCTTTTATCTGATTTTTCCCCACAGGAGTCAGCGTTAATGCCAACAGAAACAAAGAGCGCTTTGACGCGATTATTATTAGAGTTCAGCGATCAGGCAGGCCTCAATGTAACGCAAGCGATGCTGGAAGCTGCGCAAAAAGGTCTGACGGTGGGCGCTAATGAGTGTGTTGAGACTGTCGGAAAGGGCAGTCAGCCGGCTGAACTCAAGCAGCTTATACAGTGTTACCCACTGGCTCATGCTTTATTAGGGCTGGCAACATTTATTGAATTGAACAAAGATACTGATGTTGCCCGTCATCTCACCAATGCCTTTATTGATGCATTGGAGCACCAAAAAGACTCACTTACAGTGCACTAGGAACCTGACCGAGAATAAACTGCCCTACTGCGGTTGCGATAAATTGGTCTAAAAATTCCTGCTTTTTCATCAAATAGCCCCGCTATTCTCCTCATAAGCAGAAATTTTTATCCTCAATTTCTCGCAATCCTCGCTAAGGGCGCTATTGTCGGTCAGGCTCCTAGAAGTGCTGGCAAACAATAATTATAGCACTGTACAAGGTGATGTAACTTGTGTAAACACTGTCGTTAATAGGCAAAAGAGAAGCACAACGATAAGTGTTGAAATCAATAAATCGTTAAATATTTTCAGCGTATTGTTTGCCAAATAGTGTTTTTTCAAGTCATATTGCTTTATAGGTTATACCAATAGCTTTTTTTAACGCTCATAATGAGTATGATAAAGACAAAAAGGCTTTCCCTATGCGGCTAGGCATTTTAGCGTGTGACACAGTTTCCCCCGAGGTGGCTCACCTTTATCCCAGCTACCCGGACCAGTTTAAGACGCTGTTTCGTCAAGTAACGCAGGCATTTACGCTGGACGTATTTCCTGTATATAAAGGGCAGTTTCCCCCGACAATAAACACCTGTGATGCCTACCTCATCACAGGCAGCAAGTTCGGCGTTTATGATGACCTGCCATGGATACCTCGTCTTGAGCGTTTTATCCAGCAGTTATGCTATGAAAAGCACAAACTCATTGGCATTTGTTTTGGTCATCAGTTGATTGCTCAGGCTTTAGGGGGAAAGGTCATCAAGTCGCCCAAAGGCTGGGGAGCTGGCCTGTCGTACAACAACGTTATTGTTACCAAGCCCTGGATGCGGCCTGGCAGGGGAACGCTGGCTCTCTACGTTATGCATCAGGATCAGGTCAGTACACCCCCAGCACAGGCAATAGTCATAGCCCGCAGTGATTTCTGTCCTTACTTTATTCTGCAATACGGTGACCATTGCCTTAGCATTCAGGGTCACCCTGAGTTTGATACAAACTACGTAGAAGGGCTTATTAAAAAACGAAAAGGCTCAGTTATTCCTGAAGATGTTGCCAATCAAGGGTTAGCCTCCCTGAGCAAGCCTGCTGAAAGGGTATTAATGGCGCAGTGGATTGTGCAATTCCTGCACCTTTGAAACACTAAGAGAAGATGTTTTATAGTATAGGAGCCTGTCGGACTTATGCTTTCGAGCATAAAATTCAGTAGGGTGAGTCAGAATTTTCGATCAATTTGTGCGAATAGTTGACCTATTTAAGCAAATTGATCGGAAATTCTGGCCGCGCTTTCTCGCGCTTTCTCGCACTTCCTGGATTTTAGGCTGAAATTGTATTAAGTCCGACAGGCTCCTAGGAAAGGGGTGAAAAAAAATAAGGGAAATCCCATGCCAAAAGCCATATTTTCTGTCAGCCTCACGTCGGAACAAGTTCTTCAGTTTTACAAAGGACTCAAAAGTCGGGTACAAGTCAGAACGACTAACGGACAGTCCATGAGTATTCCTTACGATATTCTCCTCCAGCACGTCACACGTGAGGGGGTCTATGGCACATTTGAAATCACTTATGGGGATGACGGAAAGCTTGGGCAATTGAGGCGTATCGGGTAATATCCTTATACTTTCTGGCACAATATAATATATGCCATAGGGTATGACATTGGTCGTTGATATCTGGTCGGTAAATCAAGCTTGCGCAATAATTTTTTCATACTTTACCATCAGCTCACCATGGGTTTCCTGATGGTTTGGGTCTACCGGAATACAATCTATCGGACAAATCTCCTGGCACTGGGGCTGATCAAAATGCCCCACACATTCAGTGCAAAGAGTTGGATCGATGACATAAATTTCATCACCCGGTGAAATAGCGCTGTTTGGGCACTCAGGCTGACACACATCACAGTTAATACAGTCGTCTGTAATGACCAATGCCATAGCTTTTTCCCATCATTGCCCGAACTTATTCGCCAGAGCCTTTTGTACGCAGGGAGCGACAAATTTTGAAATATCGCCGCCCAGAGACGAAATTTCCCGGACCAGTGTTGATGAAATATAGGAATACTGTTCAGCCGGCGTTAGAAACAAACTTTCCACCTGGGGGGCCAGTATACGATTCATATTTGCCATCTGAAATTCGTATTCAAAGTCAGAAACAGCGCGTAATCCCCTTAAAATAGCTGTGGCTTTCTGCTCTCTCAGAAAGTCCGCCAATAATGAGTTAAAACCAATTACCTCGACATTATCAAGATGAGTGGTGACTTCCTCTGCCAGAGCCACCCGCTGAGCCAACTCAAAGACCGGTTTTTTATTGGGGCTCTCCGCAACAGCAACCACTACTCTGTCGAAAAGGTGTGCGGCCCGCTCGACCAGATCCATATGACCTTTGGTAATAGGGTCGAAGGTACCAGGATAAATTACATTGATCATTAAAAATGACTGTCCTGCTAACGGGTATATCACCCAATAAGCGTCAGCATGTCAGTGACACGTATTGGGTACATTAGAAGACGTCGATAGTAGCGAATTAAGAGAAAAGCTACAAATAAAAACAAATATCAGCAGCAGTCTTAAAAGTCTGCCCGTAGCGGGGACTGCGATAAATTGGTCTAAAAATTCCTGCTTCTTCATCAAATAGCCCCGCTATTCTCCTCAGAAGCAGAAATTTTTATCCTCAATTTCTCGTAATCCTCGCTACGGGCGCTATTCTCGGTCAGGCTCCTGGAGTCTGGCTACCCTCCACCGGTTAAAAAACGAACGACCAATTTTTTGATACCTGTATACGGAGGATAGATCAACGTAGAGGAATTCAACTTGCCTTTGGATAATACAGACTTTGTCTTGGTCAGTGCCAGAAAGCCTTCATGCCCATGGTAATGGCCCATGCCTGATGAGCCAATGCCACCAAAAGGCATATCGTCAACAATAGCGTGCGTCAAAGTATCATTAATACTGACACCACCAGCATGGGTGGATAGTACCACTTTTTCCTGCTGTCTTTTATCCAGGCCAAAGTAGTACAGTGCCAGGGGGCGAGGTCTGGCTTGCACGAAACTGATGGCATTCGCCAAATCATCAACAGCAACCACTGGTAATAGCGGCCCGAAAATTTCCTCCTGCATGATGGTCATATCATCCGTTGGATTCAAAATAAGGTGGGGCACCATTCGACGGCTTCCGTCGTTAATCTTATCATCGGTTACCGGGCGAATATCCGCACCTTTGACCCTTGCATCCTCAAGCGCAGACTCAAGGCGGGTAAACTGGCGCTCATTGACGATGGCAGAGTAATCCTTGCTGTTGTTAACAGAAGGATACATCTTACCAAATGCCTTCTTATAGGCAGCAACAAACGCTTCTTTCTGGCTTTCTTTCAGCAAAATATAATCGGGTGCAACACACGTCTGCCCCGCATTGATGGATTTACCAAAACAAATACGCTCTGCCGCCTCGTCCAGGGGAAAGTCATCATTGATAATAACAGGGGATTTGCCACCCAACTCCAGGGTAACGGGTGTCAGGTTCTCCGCAGCAGCTTTCATCACATGGCGGCCCACCTCGGTGGAACCTGTAAACAACACGTGATCAAAGGGCAGGCGAGTAAAAGCAGCACCTACCTCGGCATCGCCGTTTATGACGGTCACTAAATCATCCGGGAACGTGCGAGCGATTACTTCGGCAAAAAGGGTTGACGTCTTCGGGGTGTACTCAGACATTTTAATCATTACCCGGTTACCTGCGGCTAAAGCGGTGACCAGGGGCAAAGCGCTCAGTTGCAACGGATAGTTCCAGGGCACAACCACACCCACAACCCCTAATGGCTGAAAAACGACTTTGGCAGAGGCAGGTTGAAGTTGCATGGCCAGATGCCTGCGGCGAGGTTTCATCCATTTGCTTAAACGCTTCAGGGTATAGCTGATGTTTTCCAACACCGGCATAAACTCACCTACCAGTGTTTCATTGCGGGCCCGGCCACCAAAATCTGCGTCAATAGCGTCAACAAATGCTGACCGGTTTTCTTTCAGTGCTTGTTTCAACGCTTTCAAATGGGCAATGCGTTCGTCCAATAGCGGATAAGGATTGTTCAAAAACGCCGATTGTTGTTTTTGGAGTGTTTGTTGAAGTGTGAGTTCAGAAGAAATAAGATCATCATCACTACTGCCGGTTTTTTCCTGCTTATCTTCATCGACGATAAAAGAAGCGGCTGTCATAGTTATTGTACCTGTCTCATGCTAACCATCTTAGAATGACTATATCAGAATGTAAGAGACTAGAACTGCTTTTCTTATCGCCGAGAGTGTAGCCAATACAAAAGCCTGCCCTTAATCGAGGACAGGCATTGATCCTTATCAGCAGACACGGTCCGCTTTATAGTAGGCTTCACCCGTGTCAATGGCAGCATCAAATACTGTCTGACCTGTGCGAGGGCAACGGGCAACGTCATCTAGCTTCTTCGCTGTTTCAGCGGGCAGCAGGTGCTCCACAGCCGTTTTTTCGTCCATCAGTTCCTGTTCGGTTTTCTTCATCATTTCCTGACCGTAGGCATTGATGGTCAGATCCTGAACAATCTGGTAAGTGCCAAACTCACAGATAACCGGGAAAGAGTAATAAATACCTTTCGCAACACCATAACTACCATCGGAAATAATACCCATGCTGACGATATTGCCTTCGCTGCCCAACACCCAGTCGTGCATATGGTCCAGGGCCGCCTGTGCTGCCGAAGCGGCACTGGAGAGGCCGCGGGCCTCAATGATAGCGGCACCGCGCTTTTGAATACACGGCGTGAAGTCTTTCTTGTACCACTGCTCGTCAATCTGGTCGATAACAGACTCTTCACCGAGCACACGTGCATGGTGAACATCTGGATACATGGTGGGAGAATGGTTGCCCCAGACACAAACACCATCGATATCAGCGGGGTTCACACCCAGTTTATTCCCCAAAATACCCTTGGTACGGTTATGGTCGAGACGCGTCATTGCACAGAACTGACCAGCCCCCAGATCAGGGGCATTCCGGGAGAGAATGAGACAGTTGGTATTGGCCGGGTTACCCACAACCAGCGCTTTTACGTCACGGTTAGCCACATCATTCAGGGCCTTACCTTGCTCAGCAAATATTTTGGCATTGGCTTCGAGCAGATCAGAACGCTCCATCCCCTTGGTCCGAGGGCGCGCGCCTATCAGCATGGCGTAATGAACCCCTTTAAAACCATCAAAGGGATTATCGTGCAGAGAAATACCGTGTAGCAACGGGAACGCACAATCCTCAAGTTCCATGGCAACACCTCGGAGCTTGTCCATGGCTTGAGGAATTTCAACCAGTTGAAGAATTACAGGCTGATCAGTACCTAGCATTTCACCCGCAGCGATCTTAAATAGCAGGGAATAGCTGATATTGCCCGCTGCACCGGTTACCGCAACACGAACAGGTTGTTTCATGGAGTTGCTCCTTCGTCAAGCGCGAATTCACTCTGGTCGGCGTATATACCCGTCGCCTTTCAAAGGGCTACTTTCCTGGCAGCGTTCGTTCAGCCTGGTCACCTACTCTTTGCAGGCTCCTGGAGTTCGCTGACTTGCCGTCGCGTAGCAACTTGAAATCCTTTGGGTATAGCAACGCCCAATAGACCATGGTTAAAACGTTAGCGGCTGCAAGAATAACCAGAGAGTTGCCGCAAGTCTAGAGTAGACTACATAAAACCATCGTATTATTCTCTACAAACAGTGATACTTTTACTGAACCTGCCACAGTGAATAACCTACCTGCCCTGCCACTTTTTCCTTGATCATTACCCACTCGGGCATAAGCGAACTCAGAGCAAGTCCTTTTTCTGCCTCCATATAGATCAGCGTTTCAGTGTCTGTATAGCCATTTTCAGCAAGGCGCTTGCAGGTTTTTTCAAGCAGACCCTGGCGAAACGGCGGGTCAAGAAAGATCAGATCAAAAGGTGCCGCTGCCGGCTGTGCCAGCCATTGCAGGGCATCGGTATTGATGACAGTGGCATTTTTTGCTTGCAGTAACTCAAGGTTGCCCGATAACAGACGGGCAGCTTCCCCGGCTTTTTCCAACATGCAGGCGTGGGCAGCCCCACGTGAGAGCGCCTCGAATGCCAAAGCCCCTGAACCACTAAAACAGTCCAACAACCGGGCACCTGGTACGTAAGGCGCTAACCAGTTAAACACTGTTTCCCGCACACGGTCCGGTGTTGGCCTCAACCCTTCGAGATTCGTTATGGGTAATTTTCGTCCACGCCATTGACCCGCTATGATTCTCAACTGACCATTACCACCACGGTGTTGACTGGCTTTATGACGCATAAGGCAATGCCCCTGTAAATCGGGCATTATGCAGTATGCGCCATAGCTCAGCAAACAGTGTCGCCCGTTCAACAGGACAAGTACCTGGGAGCCTGTCGGACTTAAGACAATTTCGGCCTAAAATCCAGGAAGCGCGAGAAAGCGCGAGAAAGCGCGGCCAGAATTTCCGATCAATTGGCTTAAACAGGTCAACTATTCGCGCAAATTGATCGAAAATTCTGACTCGCCCTACTGAATTTTATGCTCGAAAGCATAAATCCGACAGACTCTCAGATCCTGACTACTCTGGATCGAGGAACTTGAATTCCCTATAAACCACTGTACTCAGTTGCGTTTTTATCAGCTCATTGTAACCCCTCCAGGCAGCGAAATGTCTGATCTGCGACATTTTCATATGTAGAAATTTATTTCTAAAATAGCGCTCAGTCGATCCTGAAAGTTCTGACAATCCTGTTGATTGTTCCTTGTGTCTGGTTACATCAGGGTCTGGAAAAAAGCCCATCCGAAGGTAAAACCCCAGGGCATCACGCTCAGGAGTTTCAAGATAAAGGTAGTTACTGTCGTTTGAATGAACTTCAGTGCTAATGATATAAATCAGCAATGATCCCAGATAAAGACGCCGATATTTTTCATCTATTGTAATGCGCTTTAAAGTATACTGCGGTTTCTTTCCGGTATCAGATTCAAAATCAATGTAGCTGGTTTTGGCAACCCCAGCATAGTCTGTGTTTTCATAAAGCTGAAGTTCCAGCTCACTGTTACCCCAGTAATCCAGCGTGATAGGGAACCGCTCAAGGGTAAAAATTCGATTTTTTCCCAGAGCCTGAAAGCGGAACCCGTCACGAAACACAACACTAGTAAACGACATACCTACTTCTCATCCTTCAACCTGAATTCAACATAACCGCTATGCCATCACTTCAACGACTACCCTCGACACCTCTACTCCTGATCAGCTTTCCTAACTGAAGTATAACTTTCAGCTGAGACGTGTAATGCGTCGATCTTTGTTAGCGTTTGAAGATATAAATGGAAAACTTCGCTTCAGATTGACAAAGTGTACGCCATTTGTCTTTTAAAATGCAAAGTTAGCGTTCAGGTTGTCAGTGCAATAACATCGTTACAATAAAACGTTGGAATAACTGCTCCTGCTTACTCTGGCTCCAGGAATTTGAACTTTTTACGAATTAATACGCCCAAAGTCGTATTAATGGTCTTAGTGTAACCCCTCCATTTAACGTAGTCTCTGATCATAACCAGCTTTTCATTTAAATAGTGGTTTCTTAAATAAGGTGAAGTAGATCCAGAAAGTGTTGACAACCGGCATACATCATCTTTCTTTCTAAGCTCATCAGGGTCTGGAATAAAACCCAGCCGAAGATAAAAGCCCAGAGCGTCGAGTTCCGGGGAGTCTATATAAAAGTATTCACCACCGTTTTTACGCGCTTCCGTGTTAATGATGTAAACTAACAATGATCCCAGCGAAAGTCGCTGATAATTTTTCTCCAATGCGATAATAGATAAAATATAGATGGGTCGGTTTTCCGAAACAGGGTGAAAACGTTTGCCAACAACTTTGGCATGTTCGGCATAGTCTGAGCCTTCGTAAAGCTGAAGTTCTAGTTCATATATACCCTCGCAACCCTTGACAGGTTTCCGAACAAGAGTAAATATTCGCCCAAATTTCAGGCTCTGAAAACGGCTCCCGTCACAGAAAACAATACAGGTAAACAGCATACTGATTTTTCACCCGTCAATCTGAGAAGCAGTCTTAACAGTCATACTCCTACTGCGGCTACGATAAATGGGTCTGAAAAGTCGCTTTTGTTCGTCAAATAGTCCCGCTATTCTCTTCACAAAAGCGACTTTTTATCCTCCATTTCTCGCAGTCCTCGTTACGGGCAGACTTTTAAGACTGCTTCTGAGTTCGAAGTAATACCAATCGTTTTTTCTCACTACCCTTTATGCTAGGAGCCTGGAGAACATATGCGCTATATCCACTTTGACGTATTTAGTCCTCACCAAATGGTCAAGGCGGATTGTCAAGGATGTTTGTTTACCTCAATATTCAATGCCTTAAAGACATCCTGTCCCGGATAACCGTCAGCAATCATTTTATGGGAGGCTTGATAGTCTCGAATTGCCTGACCTGTTGCCGGACCAATAATTCCGTCAGGTTTTCCGCTATTAAAACCCAGCTCGTTCAGTCTGACTTGTAGTGCTTTGATTTGAGATACATTCAAACGGGGGACATCAGGAGGCACCTGGTGAAGAGCCGGTGAACCATTAATTCTGTCTGCCAGATGACCCACAGCAATGGCATAAAAAATTGAGCGGTTCCAGCCCATGATGACATTAAAGTTGTCGTATACTAAAAAAGCCGGGCCTTCATGGCCAGCAGGGATAATCAAAGACGCTTCAATGTCTTCTTCAGGCAATCTGCCACCAAAGGCTGTGGTCAGACCAAGCTCATGCCATTGCCGCAAGGACTTTTTGTTTTTTAGCCCTGCGTTGAGGTAATCAAAATTGGCGGGCAGGCGCACTTCTCGCCCCCACCTCAGGTTTCTTTGCCACCCCAGATGGTTCAGGAAATTAGCTGCTGAGGCCATAGCATCCGGGATGCTCTCCCAAAGATTTACAACACCATCATTCTCACCATCAACACCGTAGAGAAGATAAGTAGAGGGCATAAACTGTGTTTGCCCCATAGCGCCAGCCCAGGAACCCAGCATTTGCTCTTGTGGGAGTCCATGGGTATCGATCAGCTGTAAAGCCGCAACCACTTCTTTAGAAAAGAACTCACTGCGACGCTCATCGCAAGCCAAGGTCGCCAGTGTATCAATAACCGGAAACGTACCGAGGTAACCACCAAAGTTGGTTTCCAACCCCCAAAAGGCGACCAGGTAGTGCTGGGGAACACCGGTTTCTCTGGTAAGTTTATCCAGTAACGGTTTATAGCGGGCCAGCATTTTCTGTCCCTCAGACACCCGGAAGCTCGTGACACGCTTATTGAGGTAATTCGCAAAGGTTTCATTAAACTCGGGTTGTTTGCGGTCAAGTTCCAGGGTTCGGCTGATTTCTTTTACAGAACCCAATGTTTCTTTGATAACAGCCACAGAGACGCCGGCATCCAGTGCACGTTGCTCAAGGCGGCTGATACATTTGGGGAATTCGCCCCCATAACTTGCTGTCGCTTCTATGCATGAAGCCACAGAAAACAGTGAAAAAACGGCTGCCCTAGCATGTTTTACTAACATGTTACATATTCCACCTTTTATTAAAGTACACATCCTTAGGGTTTATGATTTAGTGCCTCCTGCTGCATGGGCGTATTCACTTTTATTTTTTGAGCGCTAAACCAAAGCGCATTTGATAAGGCCGATGCATCGGGTGGTTATGGCTCTCAAACTAAAGTTAACGACGGACGATTTCAAGCGATTTTTTAACCGGAAGTGCCATTGCATAGAGTGCCTGTGGATTCTGTCTGGATTTTACCAGGCAGAATGACTACTATCTCAGCACCGCCTAATTTTTCTTTTTTATGAACCCTATACCAACACAGCATTATCTAAGGACGCCCCTTCTTACTTCTTGCAGCATGCTGTCATTGCCTGCTTTTATTATTCTGGCTGTTACCTTTTCTCTGTCTTCTGCTTTGTATGCTGCTGAAACCTCTACTTCCCTGCGTTTTGAATACTTTTTGGCAGCATTGCGCAGGGTTAAGCCCGATGGGGTTATCAATCTAAAAAAATTGCATACTTATCCAGAAAAGTTACTCACAGTGGACAGTCAATATCCTTTATTGACGCAGTATTCATGGTCTGATATTGAAACCTTGTTCAAGGTAAAGAGCAACTGTCAGTGGGTGAAAGTCGACACCCATAGCCTGCAAACGGCCATTGACTTTGAATGGGCGCTTTGCAATAAGCGAGCGTTACCAGAAAGCTGGTGGACTCAAGCCCCTTTATTACATCCAGCAGGTGGGAGTTATGCGGACAGGTATCTGGAAGCTATTGAAAAAAATTTTGGTGGCAACAGCGATGAAGCAACGAATTTTTTAACACATCACGCCGACCTGCTGACGTTAAGCAACCCTCTGCATCCGTTGTATAACGCTTTTAAAAATATTGAGCCTGAGGGGATAGCAGCACTTCTTGCGGGTTCTCACTTCTTTCTGGCATCAGATAACAGTTTATGGCTGAGTAATCAGACATCTATTGTTAAAATAGCGGCAACCACCTGGCAACCACTGGCCAAAGAAGCTTATCTGGTGATCACGCAGCGCCAAAAGCAGCAAAGTTGCGCAATATTCTCTGCTGGTAACCTGTGTATTACTGAGCGTAATATCACGCTTTTAATTAGCTGGTGGATAACGGGCATATTTTTTTTTCTTGTCGTAGCTATCAGCGTTGTCAGAATCCTGAGACAACGCCAACAAGATACGAGAGAAAAAAAGTTTATCCTTCAGTTGTTAGTCCACGAATTACGAACGCCTGTCGCCAGCTTGAGTATGACCGTTGAGCAGTTTCGCGCGGACTATGACCAACTTAGCGAACGAGGCCAAATGGCTTTTGGCCGACTATTACAAGATTGTTCCCGCCTTCACCGACTTACTGAAACCAGTAAAGGCTTTCTCAGCAGTGATAATCAGAGCATGTTGCAATGTCAGTCAGTATTATTATCTGAGTGGCTTGCAGACGTGGTGAAAAACTACCCTGTTCAATTTACAATCAGCGAAGATAAAGAGCTGTCACTGCCTTGGTATTGGCTTGGACTCTGTCTGGAAAACCTAATCAGAAATGCGCTCGCCCATGGTAAACCACCTGTTTTTCTGGTTATATCAACAGCCCCGAAGCTTAGGCTTGAAGTAAACGACCAAGGTGATAGCCCAGGTTGGTGGCAATTATTGACAGGGAAAAAAAGTAAAAACAGAGGGATGGGTATTGGCTTAACATTGGTTAAACGCATAATGCAACGCATGGGGGGACGGCTTATTCACCAACGTCATCCAACCCGTTATATTCTGGAGTTAGACTATGACAAAACTGCTGCTGGTTGAAGACGATATACTGCTGGGACAAGGTGTTATCGATTTTCTTAACCAACAGGGCTATCAGTGCGACTGGGTGCAAACACTGGCGGAAGTTGAAGAATTCTGGTACTCATCAGACCTGGTGATATTGGATCGGCAACTCCCCGACGGGGATAGTTCGACCTTTCTGCCTAATTGGCTGATGAAAAAATCACTGCCTGTGATTTTTTTAACAGCACGTATTGATATTAAGGACCGTGTGGACGGTTTGGCAGCGGGCGCTCGCGACTATATGATCAAGCCATTCTCAAATCACGAGCTACTAGCCCGTATTCAAACTCAGTTGCGGCCTGTTGGGGAAGTCAATCTTCATTACGGAGACATTGTACTCAACCTGGCGACGCATGATGTTTTTGTTGCGGACACCCACGTTGAATTAAAACCCAAAGAGTTCCAGTTATTGTTGTTGCTGGTGCAAAATCTGAATCGGGTGTACCACCGGGATGAACTGTTAAATCAGGTTTGGGGGTACCAGTCGTTCCCTTCGACGCGCACGGTGGACAACCATGTACTACAGTTGCGTCAAAAATTACCAGATTTAGATATAGAAACTATCCGTGGTGTTGGTTATCGCTTGAAAGGCTGATCGATCCGATGCGCTTTGTGCTTCTTTTAACCGTAATATTTTTCCTGACTTTTATTGTCCGCCAGACAGTAGCGGCAGATAATTTTTTCAGAAATACGCCACTGAAACCAGTGTATGATGCTTTAATTAACAAACACCCGCAGTTGGCTTATCGGGAGTTTTATAGTGCCCTACTCAAGCAGGGTAGGGGAAACGCAATAGAGAAACATTGTGGTTTAGTGGGTATTGAGATTTTGAGGCAGACCCGGTGTGGACGCGACACGGTCTACGCTGACGTCAATATCCCTCCCCTCAAAGTGGTGCTTGCTGCTCGCAGTAACCCCAGACAGCAATATGTCTATCAAGTGCTGATAGAAGCTGAACACTCAGAACATCCCACAACATTTACTCTTAAAGATGCAAAAGATCAGCTCTGGTTTTCCGGCACGCTTCCAACGTCTGCCAGCCCTGTTATTTTGGCAAGCCCTGAATGGTTTGCGCCCTTGCCATCAGGGTTTTATACATTAACGCTGAACAAGAAAAAGCAGTATCTGTTGTTTGTTTTACCCTGCAATGTCAGAGATTGGTTAGACCCCTGGTCCAGCAAGGGTATTGTGCATCTGAAATTACCAGACCACTTGGAAGGCTGCCCGCCGGTTACGGTATTCCAGCGCTGGTTTGGTAAAGATTTTGCCACTATAGGCGTTCCTGTACCGATCAAAACTGACCAGGATTTTCTGTTGCCTGAAAAATACCCTGCAAGTGCTGCCGGGCTTGGGCTTTCAGCCTCGTTTTACTATTTTCAGGGGGGGGTTGAAATTGAGCTTCGCCAGCAGATCTCCATACCTGTCAGCTGGCTTCCCGAGCAGCATGAGTAGGGTGATCTTACTACCTTGAGTTGACATCCTCCCCGCCTCCCCGACGTGAAGAGGGTGTCGCGAAACGCTGAAATACACCCCGCACCGTCATCCTGTATAGGAACCACACGCTATGGAAGGCACTCTAACCGCACGCGTCATGGGGGTTTAGTGATTCACGTCCTTGTGGCATAGATTCCTTACAATCCCTGTACGGGATGACGACGGAGAAAATTAAGCGTTTCGCGACACCCTCTGAACGACGGGGGTTCCTGCTACCAGAGGGCAATGCCCTGGGGCAGCGTATCCCTTACCAGTAGCGGTATACGCCTTATTCCACAGGCTCCTGGAAGTACGGGGTTTTACGCGATTTTGATAATCAATACATGGTCGCGGCAGTAAATGCCATTTTTCCTGAAGTAATAGAGCGTTCTCCCTCACCCTCAGGGTGATGTTAAATGTATCACCCTGAACTATCGGGTTGATTACGGAGTAACAGGAATAGATGGAGAGCTTTCTGCTTTGTTAAAGGTAATCCAACTGTTCAGCTGTTTTAAGTCTTCAGGACTCAGGGTTCCTGCGTATTGCTTAAGTTGTAGAGTGTTGATGATAAAGTCATAACGGGCATTGAGGTAGTCGCGTTGGGCGGCATAGAGTTTTTGCTGGGCATCCAGTACATCGGTAATATTCTGGGTGCCAACCTCATAGCCGCTTTGTGTTGCTTTTAATGCGCTCTCAGAGGAAATGATTCCCTGCTGGCGAGCTTCTACCCGGTCAACATCAGAGCTGACAGTATGATAAAGGTTGCGCGTATTGGCATTAGTGTCGCGCAGTAGTTTATCAAAGTTTTGTTGGGTCTGTTCCATTTGGTAGGTGGCTTCACGCACCTGAGATTGAGTGGCACCACCAGAGAAAATGGGTATAGTCAGTGTCAAGCCGACAACAGTACCATCGGAGCGACCTGTTTTATAGCCTGAGCCAGCGGGCTCCAAAGGACCCTCGGCACTATTGTCATTGTTGTAATTATAAGAGGCCGTCGCTTCAATAGTGGGCGCATGCCCTGCTTTTTTCACCTTAATATTTTCTTCGGCAGCTTTAATGCCGGCTCTTGCTGATTTCAGGGCAATGTTGTTTTTCAGGGCGCTCTCTACCCATTCCCCTGCAATAGCCGGGGTGGGCTTAATCACCGGCATACTCTTTTTCAACTTACCGATATCCGTCACGCTGGCATTGGTAATGGTTCGCAGGTTCTCGTAGCTGACATTCACTTGATTTTCACCCTCGATGCGGGCAACTCGTGCATTATCGTAGGCAGCTTGTGCTTGCAGTACGTCGGTTTCAGCAATCAGGCCAACATTGTAGCGTTCACGTGCCTGGTCCAGCTGTTGTTTCACCGCCCGTTCTTCTGCAATGGAGGTTATCAAGCTGTCTTCTGCCCGGAGAACATTAAAATAAGCCTGAGAGACGCGAAGAATCAAATCCTGCTGAGCGTTAGCAAAATCAAACTCAGCCTGAGTAGTGAGGGATTGAGCCTGGGTGTAACCATACCAACCAGCCAGATTAAATAGCGGCTGGCTCAAAGTAGCGCTCCAGCCATTGGAGTTATAATTACTTTTCTGGTCATCGCCACCGGTCACGTCGGTTGTTTTCTTTTGGTACTGTGTATTTGCGCTGGCACTGATGGTTGGCAACAGCATCGCCCGTCCCTGAGGAAGCAATTCTTTTTTTGCCAGCATACCTGCCTTTGCGGCAGCCAGGGTCGCATCATTTTCAAGGGCAAGATTATAAATATCGAGCAGATTATACTTTGGTTGCGCTGCTTGTACACTCATGGCAGAGCTTGCCAAAGCAGCCAACAGAAAAACAGAATGACGGGGTCGGATCATAATGTGGTCCTTTGAATAAATCGACAAAAAATAAAATATTCGGTCTATAGTGTTTGGAACAGTCACAAAAAACAAGAGGATGATCATATTCATGCGGTGGATTATGATCAAACCATGACCACGTTAGCAAAAAAAACGATCTGCAAGGTCGATCTGAGCCGACAACATAGCCTGTGTGAGGTGAATTATGCCAGGCTGATGAAACTGCTTCCTTGCCTTCAACATCAGGATCAGGTGCAGTTTTTGGTGCATCATAGTTCAGATAACAGTTTGTCCGCCAGTAGATTTGATATTTGGGTACTGAACCGGGCGCCCTATACTACAAGTATTCATCTGAAAATGTCTGCGGCATGGGGTAGATGGCTGACGTTGCCTGAATTGAAAGTGCAATTGTACCATGATGTACAGATGGCTGAAGTAACAGGTGCGCAAAAATACGCCAGACTCCCTTTGATCACTCACTATCCTAATGGGTATATGCTATCTCTGAACGAAAAGGCCCAGTTGAATCAGTTTTTGAGCGAGTTGCTGGATTTTTGTATCAGTGGTGGGCATGTGCCTGATGCGTATGAGACGTCTTGAAAACCATGAAAAAAATTATCCAGCTTACCGACACCCATTTGTTTGCTTCACCCGATGTCATGCATTATGGCATCAATCCTTATCAAAATTTGTCTGGTATCGTGCATCAAATCAAGGGGCACCATAAGGATTGTGATGCCATTATCGTAACCGGTGATTTAAGTCAGGATGATACGGTTGAATCCTATCAACAGCTAGTGGATATACTCACCCCTTTGGGAACTCCATTTTTCTGGCTCTGTGGCAACCATGATGTAGAAGAAGCGACTATGCGGGCGGTTTGTCCTCACGCGATGCAAAAGCGCGTTGAGCTTGGGCGCTGGCAACTGTTGTTATTGAATTCCAAAACGCCCGATGCGGCTTATGGCACGTTATCGGAAGGAGAGCTGTCCTGGCTGGAAAACCAGCTAAGGCATCACCCTCAGAACACGGTTATTGCGCTTCATCATCCGCCGTATAAGGTAGGCAGTGAGTGGATTGACACCAACAACCTGCGCAATATTGCTGATTTTCAACGTATTATCAAGCCTTGTGATCATGTAAAGGCTGTGATTCACGGGCATATCCATCAGCAACACAACGCAGATTTGGTGGGCATCCCCTGTTTTGCCACGCCATCGACCAGCGTCCAGTTTATGCCTGATAGTGAGACTTTTCAGATAGATCGTACCCGCTTGCCAGGATACCGAGTGCTGACGTTGATGGATGATGGGCAGCTAGACACAGAGGTTATCCGGGTTGATTCACTTCAGCAATAGATAGCTGGCTAGATATTATGATTTTTTATGACATGGTGGCCTGAGCTTTCCTAGCATTTAGTATGAAGATGCAGTAACCAATAAGGAACGTATTATGGCCAGGGAAGAGGCAGGGCATTATCACAGTGAAGAGGATTTTACTGATGATAAGCATGTTGCTCACCGTAAGGAGCGTGCGAGGAAAGAGCGCTGTAAGAAAAGAAAAGCGTCAACAATCCGTCAGGGGATTGATCACTACTACTCCAAAAAGCACGGTGCTATGCCAGTTGATGAGACATTCGATGATTGTAACGATTATGATGACTTTGACC
This sequence comes from Candidatus Sororendozoicomonas aggregata, assembly GCF_031528575.1. Taxonomy (NCBI): domain Bacteria; kingdom Pseudomonadati; phylum Pseudomonadota; class Gammaproteobacteria; order Oceanospirillales; family Endozoicomonadaceae; genus Candidatus Sororendozoicomonas; species Candidatus Sororendozoicomonas aggregata. The sequence continues at coordinate 28,782 of NZ_JAVLSP010000005.1, read as the reverse complement.
CACCTTCCTATCACTGAGAGGCTGTCTTAAAAGTCGTGATGCTAATGCTGTCTGCAAAAAATGGGACTAAAAAGTCAATTTTGTTGGTTAATTAAATAGCGGGCTGTTCGCCTCTCAAGATCGACTTTTTATTCTCTGTTTCTCATGATTCTCGCTACTTGTAAACTTCTGAGAAGCTGTTCATGATCTTTTTTCTCCTTCATAGTTCGGCCAATGAGACAGACCTACCCCAGTGATATCAGCCGTGAACAGTTTGAGCCGATTCTTCCGATCCTTGAAAGCGCTCGAAAAACAACCAAACCGCGCGCTATCGACCTTTATGATGTGTTTTGCGCTGTGCTTTACCTACTCAAAAGCGGTTGTCAGTGGCGCATGATCCCCAAGGATTTTCCAAAATGGAGAACAGTTCACTCTTATTTTCGGTGTTTGTCAACAATGGAGTGAGCCTTGTGACAATGAAAAAGTCAGCCTGCTTGAGCGGGCTTTAAAAAAATCAAGTTGGCGAAACCCGGACTAAACAGGGGCGACAAGAGAAAACGAGCTTCGTTATCGTTGATGCTCAGAGCGTCAAGAATACTGCTTATGCGCTGGATAAAGGCTATGATGCTGGCAAAAAAGTATCTGGAATTAAACGCCACATTGCTGTAGATACACAAGGGTTGCCCCACGCAATCACGATTACTACAGCAGATGTCAATGATAGAGTCGGGGCCCCGAAAGATTTTGAAAACAATAAGTCAGCCCTGTCAAAGGTGGAGTCTGCGAGGGTTGAGGTCGGTAACGGCCTCTTCTACTCGGACATAGGGGGCACCCTTGTTGAGAAGATTATGAACAGCTTCTTACCGGATGCAAAGATTAAGAAAGCCTTTCGGTAACTACTTGTTGCAAAAGGTAATAAATGTAAGTACGTTAAGGATTCCCGATAACATTTTAATAGGGTTAGAACTATGAAAAATAGTAAAAAAGTAGTTGTTAAAGTTAATGATAAAGAAGCAACTTGCGGTAGCTATAACCTTTAATTGTTTATGCTACATCTATTATGTTTTTAGATGTAGCGATCCCGATATTAAAAATAAATTATCAATACTTATAAAAGAGCATATAAAATAATGAAGATAGCTTGTAGTTATAATCCGTGTTTTATAGACGGCAAACTTATAATACCTGGAAAAGTTGAGTTGATCGAACTGGGATTAAGAGCGTTTAACAAAGTTTTTTCAGAACAAAAAAAGTTTAACATAAATTATAACAAGAGTCTTTCTATACATACTATCTAGATCCCCTATTACAGAAAGTTCAGACCGTCAAGATGCGTTTATACGTGAAAAAATAGAGCCTTTATTAAAGTATGAAAGCATCATTAGCTTTGGATTTCATCTTTGTGGTGATAGAAGGGATAATATTGGAAAATTCGGCTTTACTTCTCATTATAACCAGTCACCAGAGAAGGAGGAGCTGGCAATATTATTCATAAATAAAATTAATAGCAAAACAAAAAAACAGATATGGATAGAGAATGCCAATTTTTATTCAGAGTCTCCTGAAGAAATAATTATTAACTTAAAAAGTATATTCAGGGTTGCAAAAAAGTCAGGAGCAAAGGTAATAGTAGACATCAGCCATCTAGTTATAGATTGTAAAAATAACGGAATAAACCCATATAGCATTATTGGTTTTATTGATTGGGGTCTTGTAAAGGAGATCCATCTTTCTGGTATAGTTACAGGAAAAGATGGTACTTTTCACGATGGTCATAATCAGCAAGTCTCAGAAAAATCCTGGTGCTTACTCAATGAAATTATGAGCCTAAACGTATTAGAAAATGATGTGTACATAAATATAGAGCATAGTGATAAAATAACAGGGAAAAACAAAGAAGAAACATATGCATATTTATGTAACTCAGCAACCAGTTCTTTATTAAAGTCATCTCTACCATCAATAAAAAAATTCTTGGATATTGACGATGATAATGTTTTTTTCGAATATCTTAGATGGCTATATTGCAGAAATCTACCTTCTGATTGGAGAATAGGATCAACTATATTAGCTTATTTAAGAGAGATGAAATTAGAGATTTCTCATGAGTTAGAGGTGCAATGTTTACTTTCTACCTGCTCCCAATGGACTTACTTTGATAAAACGCAGAAGCGGATAATAGCCATACAAGAGAAAAATCACCCTAAAAATATTATATGTGGGGAGAAAAGCTCTCAAGCAAGACTAGAGAGAGAGGTTTTCTATTTTTCTATGGAGAGTAGTCTGAAGACAAATTATCAATATAACTATTGGCTACTAGATAATGAGAGTGACCTTGATCAATTAGAAAAAATAAATGGCAGTAAATTATTATGATAAAACAGATTTTACAGCAAGGTCTAATAATATCTGGCACTAGACTGATAGCACTATCAATGCCAATGATTGATATGATGATGCTAGGTAGAAGCACTGCAGAAGATGTGGCAAACTTTACAGTTGCAAATCAAATAATACAAGTGTTTGTAATATTAATAATATCGCTTAGTGTAGGTATTAATATTCTTGTTCCCAAGAAAAACACCAAGAGTAGTGATATCAATAATATTATAGGATATTCTATAGTTGTCGGCTTTATAATTACGTTGGTTTCGATAGTGTCAGGTTTTTTGTTTTTAAAGGGGAGTTCATCAGGTGATGTGTACTATATATTAGTATTAGGATTGTTTCCCCTTTCTGTATTTGTTGGTATTTCAGCAATAATGGAGTCAAAAGGATTTACAAGGAACGTGCTAATAATTACAGCAATCATGTCTTTTTCAAATGCAACTTTAAACTATATTCTTATAAATACACTCCCAGTAGTTGCCTCAAACTCAGTATCATTAGCTACAACTATGCTGCGATATGCCTTTTGTTTTATCATAATTATGATGGCATACAAAACAAGTCCTGTAAAAATAAGAGTAGGATTTTCTAGAGCTTTAAACTCTACACTTTTAAAATATGGGAAATCAGAATCAATAACGAGTTTTTTTTTCACAGGCTCCATTGCGTTCATGTTTTACTTTTTATCTAAAACAGCCACTACTTATAATATTGCCAATCTAGGGGTAACATTTAATTTTATAAACACAGTATTCATCGTTTTTGTTGGTTTTTCCATATCGCTTACTATATTTTTATCGAAAAAAGAAAAAATTCTAATTACGGATATCAAAAAAATCGTTGTGCTCTCACTATTTTATGTAGCATCTATTTCATTACTGCTATCATATTTCTCTAAAGAAATTTCTCATCTATACGTAAATGATAGACTTAGCGGATTAGCTGATGATATCAGACTATCTGTACTAATAATAGCTATTGATGGATTAGCTATCTCATTAATATCAATTTTAAGAGTTAAGGGTTACCCTGTTTTACCTCCATTGTTTAGGTTGTCGTTTGTTGTTTTTGGTATACCTTCGGGCATAGCTTTATATAGCTATTACGGTAACCAAGGACTAATTTTATGCCTTTCTTTAGCAAATGCTATAGCTCTTACTCTTTCTATAGCCTACCTGATGAAAATTATAATGAAGAGCTCTGACTTCACAGAAAAAGACGTAAATTTAAAAAAAGCTGAAATTTAGATTATTTTATTAGCGCCCCACCTCCATCCCACGACTCCGCTCGTGTTGTTTCTCCTCCAAGTGCCTCCGCACATCAGGGCTGTCAACGGCAGCACTGACCGTCTTTTCGCAATAATCCTGTTCATGGCCAGCTTGCCGGATCGGTAGCTCCGGGCTGGGTGTTTCCCGTGTTTCGTGGATCTGCTCGGATTTGTAGCCATGTTTTGCCATGTTTTTGCAGATCATATAATCCGCCCTGGAGAGATCTAGTACATCATTTCAATAAGATTGTCGGGTAGAGCTTTTTCAGTTTTACCCGAGCGTCTTCTGTTGTGAATCTCCAATCCATTTTTGCCTGTACCTGATTACGAGTAGCTACCCAACTTGTCACTTCTGCCTTCAGCGTTTCCTGATCAGGTATTCTCCGATCCAGACACTGACGACTTAAAAGACTCAACTCTATCTCTGCCATATTGAGCCAGCTGCCATGCTTTGGGGTGTAATGAATTTCAAGTTTGCTGGCTATCCGCCGTGCTTCTCTATCCAGGCGAACGAGCGCTCGACAACCCACCGCTGCGGTATCACTGCAAAAGTATGAAGTTCACTCCTTTTTGCCACTTGTACAGAGGCACCCAGTATTTCTTTTATCACTGGGGTAGGTCTGTCTCATTGGCCGAATTATGAAGGAGAAAAAAGATCATGAACAGCTTCTGAGGGGCGCCCCATTAGCCACTGAGAAAGCGCTGTATGGATCGAAACACCAATGCAGGTTTTTGAGCATGCAGCCAGTGGCCTGCTTCAGGAATGATTTTAACCGATGCGTTCGGAAACAGTGACAGAACAGCGCTTCGGTGCTCAGGCTGAATGTAGTCAGACTCTCCCCCTTTCAGAAACAGGGTATCACCTTCAAAGGGGGCACTGGCAGATTGGCCTTCCATAAGGCTCGAATAGTTCGCATGAATACCAGCCAGATTCATACGCCACCGATACTGTCCGTGTTCATTTTTGTAGAGGTTTTTCAAGAGAAACTGGCGGACAGCTTTTTCTTTTACATAGTGCGCTAATACCTTGTCAGCGTCGGAGCGTCCCTTAAGCGTGTCTAAATCAATGGCATAAAACCCGGAAAACACATCATCATGCCGTGCAAGGTAGGTAACTGGAGCGACATCCATCACAATCAGTTTTCTCACCCGCTCAGGCGCCTGTAGGGCTACAGACATTGCCACCTTTCCACCCATGGAGTGCCCGACAAGGTCAACGGATGTCAGCCCTAGAGTATCCATATAGACGACAATGTCTTGTACCATTAGCCGGTAATTCATGGTATCTGAGTGCGGGGAGCGACCATGGTTTCTCAAATCAAGGGCGTGCACTGTGAAGTTTGCTGCCAGGGAGCGGTTAAGGGTTCCCAGGTTTTCCAGAGAGCCAAACAGTCCGTGAATGCTGATAAGATCTGATCCCTGACCCTGCTGGTGGGCAAACAGATGCATGGATGAATACCTCTCAAAATAGCGCATTGTAAGGCAGCTGCCATCAGCCTTAATGACAGCGCCTTTTAGACTAGGAGCCTGTCGGACTTAAGGCAATTTCGGCCTGAAATCCAGAAAGAACGGCCATATTTTCCGATGAATTTGCTTAAATAGGTCAACTATTCGCACAAATCCATCGAAAAATCTGACTCGCTCTACTGAATTTCATGCTCGAAAGCTTAAGCCCGACAGGCTCCTAGACTAGCTAGTCAATTAACGACTAAAGTCGTTAAATTTGAAGACAGATTAAAAAACAGGCGCCGTTAAATAGCAACAGCAGCCTTGATGTGTGGGTGGGTCTGGTAATGTTGCAGTTCAAAATCATCAATGGTGAAGCTGAACAGGTCTTTTACCGCAGGATTAATGACCATGGCAGGTGATGGGAAAGGGGTTCTGGACAGCTGCTCCCTGGCTTGCTCTAAGTGATTAGAATACAAATGGGCATCACCAAAAGTATGAATAAACTCACCTGGCGCGAGTTCACACACCTGGGCAATCATCATGGTTAACAGAGCATAGGATGCAATATTAAAAGGCACACCCAGGAAAATATCAGCGCTGCGCTGGTAAAGCTGGCAGGACAGTTTTCCATCAAGCACATAAAACTGAAACAGACAGTGACAAGGCGGTAATGCCTGTTTGCCTTGCGCTGCATTTTCAGAAGGAGAAAACGCTACGTCAGGCAGTACGGTTGGATTCCAGGCACTGACCACTAACCGGCGAGAATCCGGGTTACGCTTAATTTCATCCAGCAACCACTGAATCTGATCCACGGTCTCTCCGTTTGGCCCTTCCCAACTGCGCCATTGCTTGCCATACACTGGGCCAAGGTTACCTTCAGGTGTTGCCCATTCATCCCATATACGAATATTGTTGTCTTTCAGATAACCAATATTAGTATCACCTTTCAGAAACCAAAGGAGTTCATGAATGATAGAGCGAAGGTGACATTTTTTTGTGGTAACCAGGGGAAACCCTTTGGCCAAATCAAAGCGCATCTGATAGCCAAACACACTGTAGGTGCCTGTGCCGGTGCGATCTGGCTTAAAGGTGCCATGATCCTTAACGTGGCGCAGAAGCTTCAGATACTCTTTCATGGTGCGTTAGTCCTTTTCATTGATTCGGCCCATATGATACACACTGGGAGCCTGTCGGACTTATGCTCAAAAGCATAAGTCCGACAGGCTCCTGGCCGCTTTATATTGAGCCAATTATCAGCCAGGTCGATCGTTGCAGACAATAGTTGATTACCCTCGCCTAAACCGCTAAAGCCATCTTTTACCGCCATAACAAACGTTGCGACATGATTTCTGCGAGGTGTTTGATAATGCTGAAGCTGCAACTGCCCAACCACGTCATCGGCCATTTTCTGCGACAAGACTGTAGACACCTGCGGGTAATGCCGCCAGTCGTGACGCCCAAAGCTCAGTGGCTGTAAAAGGCAGTTGTAACGTTCCTCTTGCCGCCTGTCGTGCCTCGCGAATGGCTTTGATGGCTCCAATATCGTCTTTATCGTCTTTGTTGCTGTGTCTCACGGTTATTTCAGGCACAGGCCATTCTCTGTTTTTATTTATTGTTTGGTTTTATTCCTTTTTAGCCAGGCGGCATCGTCCACGTTCATGCCATTTTGTAATGGGTTATTCCGGTACGCATAAAAGATAAACAAGACACCGAGCAATACCATTGGCAATGACAATAACTGTCCCATGGTCATCCAGTCAAATGCAATAAAACCCAGTTGGGGATCAGGTTCTCGGAAAAACTCTACAGCAATCCGGGCCAATCCATAGACGACGAGGAACAGTCCGGTAACAGCCATACGAGGACGGGGTTTTGCTGAGTACCACCAGAGCACAGTGAAAAGCACAATCCCTTCAAGGGCAAGCTGGTACAACTGTGAAGGGTGCCGTGTCAGCTGGCTGGGGTCTCGTGGGAAGACCATTGCCCAGGGCACATCGGAAACACGTCCCCATAACTCGCCGCCGATAAAGTTACCTAAACGACCTGCACCCAAACCCAGAGGTACTAATGGCGCTCCAAAATCCAAAACCTGGAAAATAGTTTTATCCACCTTTTTGCTAAATAGCCACATAGCAATGCAAACACCCACCAGGCCGCCATGGAATGACATGCCCCCTTCCCAGATATGGAATAGCCAGAGTGGATTTTGAAGGAAATAATCGAAATTATAAAAAAACACATAGCCAAAACGACCGCCGAGAACTGCGCCAATAGCGCCATAAAAAGTCATGTCACTGATCTGTTCACAATGCCATAGTCCACCGGATCGTTTGGCTCTGACATGACCGAGGAACCATCCACCGGCGAAGCCCACCAGATACATTAAACCGTACCAATGGACTTTGACAGGTCCAAGACTAAACGCAACCGGATCAATATTCGGATAAGCTATCACAGCACCCTTCCAGGAGTAGGTTGTTGAAATAATGGTAAATCGCCACGGTCATACCAATTACAAGGCTGCCCATAACAGTTTAACACCCACAGCGACTAAAAATAAGGCAAAGCCTTGTTGAAGCCTGCTTGCAGGCAGGTTGTGGGCCCATTTAGCACCAAGGCGGGAAAAAGGTACACTGGTGAGCACAATACCGATAAAGGCTGGCCAGTAAACAAAGCCGGTAGCGTATGCAGGTAAAAAAGGCTGATCAGCCCCCATGATCATGTTGGCAGCTGTTGCCATGATGGCTATGGGCAGGCCACAGGCTGCCGACGTGCCAATAGCAAGCGTCATAGGAACACGGCGCCAGCGAAGAAAAGGTACGGATAACGCTCCACCACCAATGCCAAACATCCCAGATGCCCATCCGATGATACCGCCTCCAGTAGTCAGTACCCAGGGCTTTGTGGGTTGGTTGCCACACGCTGATGCTGATAATGCGTGACCATACCATAGCCGCGTTGCCATCAGTAACGCAAAGATTCCCAGCGCTCCTTGCAGTGTACGACCATTGAGCTGTGTCGCCGTATACACGCCCAGCAGGGAACCCAACAGAATTCCGGGTGACAACTGTTTGAACAAGTTCCAGTCTACGGCCTTCTTTTGGTGATGCGTCCGCGTGGAGCTGATGGAGGTAATCACAATGGTGGCCAGGGAAGTGCCAATAGCCAGATGTGTCACTATTTCGGGGGCAAACCCATAAACAGAAAAGCTGACGAGTAATGCTGGTACAATAATCAAGCCACCTCCCACACCAAACAATCCTGCTAATACCCCGGCCAGTGCGCCGATCAAAATGTAGAGTGCAAACACCATGCCTGTTACCTTGTAACCCATTTGTGAATAGCCGCTGAATGTAGCGCATCTTCGGGAGTAATTGAATAATTAGCCATGGCATGGCGTAAATAATAGCTGAATTAAGACATACCACACTGTACAGGATGACTTAAGAAGTTGTTCATGATTTTTTGTGAGACCGAAGCTGATGAGATAAAGCTGTCTGTTTCTGATTTTCTGAGAGTCAGGTGGTGCTATGTAACGAAAAAAAGCGCGTAAAACAGGCCGCTTTTATCGACGGTTTCAGCCAGTAAAAGATTGTGAACAGCTTCTAAGTGGGCATGCCATAGAGGTGACTGCCGCAGGCTAGCCTGGTATTTGGATATAGCACTATGATCACCTTTACGAAAAAACGTCTGTAGTCGTGTTTTATTTTAATGGACTTTTACTTCTATTCCCTCTATAACGTATTTGTACTTACAAGGTGCTACAAAAGTTTGGTATTTTATTGTATTGTCTTGTACTTAATTAATAAAACGCTTGTTGCGATAAGCTCCAGATAATCATAAAAAAGTAGTACGCCTACCATTACCCACAAACCGGGCGGGGGAGAGAAGCTATGTCTATATTCGCACATTTTCAGGAAAGGTATGAGTCAGTTCAGCAGGAAGAAATGAGCCTGCAGGAGTACCTCGACCTTTGTAAAAAAGGCTCAAGCGCATACGCGAATGCAGCAGAACGTATGCTGCTGGCTATTGGTGAGCCTGAGGTAGTTGATACGGCTAAAGATAGCAGGCTTAGTCGCATCTTTTCTAATAAACTGATCAAACGCTATCCTGCTTTTGAAGAATTCTATGGCATGGAAGAAGCCATTGAGCAAATTGTGTCGTATTTCAAACATGCAGCCCAAGGGCTGGAAGAGAAAAAGCAAATTCTGTACTTGCTTGGCCCTGTAGGTGGTGGAAAATCTTCTCTGGCTGAAAAGCTGAAGCAGCTCATAGAGCGCGTCCCGTTTTATGCCATTAAAGGTTCTCCGGTATTTGAATCGCCCCTGGGCCTTTTTAATCCCGATGAAGATGCTGGTATTCTTGAGCAGGAATACGGTATTCCTCAGCGTTATCTGCGCTATATTATGTCACCCTGGGCAGTGAAACGTCTGCATGAATACGGGGGGGATATTTCCAAGTTTCGTGTGGTAAAACTGTACCCCAGTCGTCTGAATCAGGTCGGTGTGGCGAAAACAGAGCCAGGCGATGAGAATAATCAGGATATTTCCAGCCTGGTGGGGAAAGTGGACATTCGTCAGTTGGAAGAGTTTTCCCAGGACGACCCGGATGCTTACAGTTTCTCCGGCGCGCTGTGTCGTGCCAATCAGGGGCTTATGGAATTCGTCGAGATGTTCAAGGCTCCTATCAAGGTATTGCATCCATTGCTGACAGCTACGCAGGAAGGTAATTACAACAGTACTGAAGGACTTGGTGCCATTCCTTATGAAGGCATTGTACTGGCACACTCTAACGAATCTGAATGGCAGGCTTTCAGAAACAACAAGACCAATGAAGCCTTTATTGACCGGGTGAATATTGTCAAGGTGCCCTACTGCACCCGTGTCAGCGAAGAAATGAAAATCTACGAAAAATTGCTGGAGCACAGTTCGCTGAAAAAAGCCCCGTGCGCACCTGATACCTTGAAAATGTTGGCACAGTTTTCTGTCCTGTCTCGCATCAAAGAGCCTGAAAATTCATCGGCATTTTCCAAGATGCGGGTCTACGATGGTGAAAACCTGAAAGATACCGACCCTAATGCTAAGCCTTTGCAGGAATACAAAGACTTTGCCGGGGTTGATGAAGGGATGGATGGGTTATCGACGCGCTTTGCCTTTAAAATTCTGTCAAAAGTCTTTAACTTCGACGCCTCAGAGGTCGCTGCTAACCCTGTGCATTTGATGTATGTGCTGGAGCAGCAGATAGAGCAACAGCAGTACCCTGAAGAAATTCGTGAGCGTTATATGCGCTTTATCAAGGAATACCTTACGCCGAAGTATGTGGAGTTTCTGGGCAAGGAAATTCAAACAGCATACCTTGAGTCGTATTCTGAGTACGGCCAGAATATTTTTGACCGTTACATCACTTATGCAGACTTCTGGATTCAGGATCAGGAGTTCCGTGATCCTGATACCGGTCATATTCTTGATCGTGGTGCGCTGAACGATGAACTGGAAAAAATTGAGAAACCGGCAGGCATTGCCAATCCCAAGGATTTCCGAAATGAAGTGGTTAACTTTGTCTTGCGAGCGCGTGCCAACCATCAGGGGAAAAACCCCAGTTGGCTGAGCTATGAAAAAATGCGTACGGTCATTGAGAAGAAAATGTTCTCAAATACTGAAGACCTTCTCCCTGTCATTTCTTTTAACCCGAAAGGATCGCAGGATGATCAGCGTAAACATAAAGACTTTGTGGATCGCATGGTAGAGCACGGCTATACCGAGAAGCAGGTGCGGCTGTTGTCTGAATGGTATATTCGTGTGCGTAAATCCCAGTAACCAGCCGTTTCGTATGGCCGCCAGGAGCCTGTCCGAGAATAGCGCCCGTAGCGAGGATTGCGGGAAATTGAGGATAAAAATTTCTGCTTCTGAGGAAAATAGCGGAACTATTTGATGAAGAAGCAGGAATTTTTAGACCAATTTATCGCAACCGCAGTAGGGCAGTCTATTCTCGGTCAGGCTCCTAGGTCGGCCATTGAATTATAGCCTTGAGACAGCAAAAACAGCCTGCTGAAGGAATCTGTATCAGGTTTCTGCGCGGGCTGTTACTCTATAAGAAAGGGCTGATGGTTATGCCCGCCAATGAAAGAACATTTGTTCAAGGGAGAGCGTCCTATGAGTATAATTATTGACCGGCGCCTCAACTCAAAAAAGAAAAGTACCGTTAACCGGCAGCGGTTTTTAAGGCGCTACCGCAGTCTGGTCAAAGAAGCAGTGCAGGATGCCGTTGACCAACGCTCGATTACTGATGTGGATAGTGGCAGTGATATCCATATCCCCAGAAAAGATCTGTCGGAGCCTTTTTTCCACCACGGACAAGGTGGGCAATACGACCAGGTGCATCCGGGTAATAAGGAATTTAACTCTGGTGACCGCATCCAGCGCCCTCCCAGCGGTGGCGGGCAGGGCAGTGGCAGTGGCAAAGCTGGCAATAGCGGCACTGGTGCTGATGAGTTTGTCTTTCAAATCAACAGGGACGAGTTCCTCGAATACCTGTTTGACGATCTTGAATTGCCAAACCTTGTTAGCAAAGAGCTGAAGGACAGCACCGAGTTTAAGCTTAAACGCGCGGGCTTTACCTCAGCCGGGTCACCGGATCGCTTGAGCGTTGTGCGTTCACTGCGAGCAGCCCATGCACGAAGGATTGCTTTGTCGGGTAAAAATCGTCGGCAGATCCGGGAACTCAAGCGAGAGCTGAGGGAAATGGAGGTCAGTGCTGATGAGTTGGATATCGACCGCGCAAAAAAAATTCGTCTGGAAATCAAAACGCTTAACAATAAACTGAAAAAGCTGCCGTTTATTGACGAGTTTGACCTGAAGTACAGCAATCTCATCAAAGTACCGCAGCCTTCCAGTAAGGCCGTGATGTTCTGTGTGATGGATGTATCGGGTTCCATGACCCGAGAGATCAAGGATATTGCCAAGCGTTTTTTCCTGTTGCTCTACCTTTTTCTGGAGCGTAACTATGAGGCCGTGGAAGTGGTATTTATCCGTCACCACAGTGAAGCGCGCGAGTGTGATGAAAATGATTTTTTCTATGCCCGTGAAACGGGCGGCACAGTGGTATCCACCGCGCTTAAGCTAACAGATGAAGTCATTGAAAAAAGGTATTCACCCAATGAGTGGAATATTTATGTAGCACAAGCTTCCGATGGCGATAACTGGGAGGCGGATTCCAGTAAATGCCGTGATATTATCACCCAGAAAATACTGCCGAAGACTCAGTATTATTCGTATGTTGAAATTACGGACAGGCACCACCAGAACCTTTGGCATGAGTACAAGGTGATCGAAAAGGACAACCCAAGCCACTTTGCGATGCAGCAAATTCGCAATCACGGCGATATCTATCCGGTATTCCGTCGCCTGTTTGAAAAAAAGGAGGCCCAGAATGCCTGAACGGAAACAAAAAACCAAAAAGCGTCAGCCTTTATCGAAAGGATCGGAATGGACCTTTGAACTGATTCGTGAATACGACCAGGAAATCGCCAAGCTGGCCAAGCGCTTTAAGTTGGATACCTATCCAAACCAGATAGAGGTGATCAGCTCAGAACAAATGCTCGATGCCTATGCTTCTGTAGGGATGCCCCTGATGTACAATCACTGGAGCTACGGCAAGCAGTTTTTGCAGAATCAGCAGAATTATCAGCGTGGACGCATGGGGCTGGCTTATGAAATAGTCATTAACTCCAACCCGTGTATTGCCTATCTGATGGAAGAGAACACCATGCCTATGCAGGCACTGGTTATTGCCCATGCCTGCTATGGTCATAATTCGTTTTTCAAGGGCAACTACCTGTTCAGGGCCTGGACGGATGCGGATTCCATCATTGATTATCTACTGTTTGCAAAAAACTACATTTCTCAGTGTGAAGAGAAGTATGGCATTGATGCCGTTGAGGATCTGCTCGATGCCTGCCATGCCTTGATGAACCAGGGTGTCAACCGTTACCAGCGGCCTCGGCCTATTTCTGCTGAAGAGGAAAAAGCCCGGGCACAGGAACGTGAGGAATACATCCAGAAAAATCTGAATGATCTATGGCGCACGATTCCTGTCAAAGAGCAGGAGGAAGAAAAACAGGAGCGGCGTTTTCCTGAACACCCGGAAGAAAATATTCTCTACTTTATCGAGAAAAGTGCCCCTCTGCTGGAAACCTGGCAACGTGAACTGATTCGGATCGTGCGAAAGGTTGCTCAGTACTTCTACCCTCAGCGGCAAACGCAGGTGATGAATGAGGGCTGGGCATCATTCTGGCATTACCATTTATGCCATGAGCTATATAACGAAGGGTTGGTGACCGAGGGCTTCATTATGGAGTTTCTCCATTCTCACTCCAATGTCGTGTTTCAGCCCGATTTTGATGATCCCCGATACAGTGGCATTAATCCGTATACTCTGGGCTTTAACATGTTCCAGGATATTCGTCGTATGTGTGAGAACCCGACGGAAGAAGATAAATACTGGTTCCCGGATATTGCCGGTGGCGATTGGCTGGAAACAGTGCACTTTGCCATGAAAAATTTTAAGGATGAAAGCTTTATCTTGCAGTATCTGTCACCGAAGGTCATGCGGGATATGCGACTGTTCTGCATCAACGATGATGAGGGTAATCCTTATCTTGAAGTTAATGCTATTCACAATGAAACAGGCTATCGTCAACTGCGTGAGTCATTGGCTGCACAGTATAACCTGGGCAACAGGGAGCCTAACATTCAGGTATACAATGTCAATGTGCGAGGCGACCGTTCACTGACATTGCGACATTACATGCATCAGGGGCGTCCTCTGGAGTCAGAAAATACCCGGGAGATTATCAAGCACATTCATCGTCTATGGGGATTCGATGTACGACTTGAGTCTGTTGATCAGGAGGACAAAGTGAAAACTATTTATGGCTTACCAACGTCTGAAGAAGAAATCGCCGTTGCCTGAGTAACAGCTTGCCAACCTCCATGGGGTTGGCTTAAACAAAGATAATGATAATAAAGAGCAGGTTTTCTCTGACAGGTTGCAAAAGAAGACTGCTCATGGTCGTTAGTTTGATACCCAGGGATGGCAAATGACTACCGCTAAAATTCCACCAGGCCCACCAAAGGGAAACTCTTATCCAGCCAAAGGAAAAAAAGAAAGCTCTGGGTCTGTGCAAAAAAAAACGGTGCCTGATAAAACCATAAAACACCAGCCGGGTACGCCAAAGCCCCAAAAGAATCTTGCAAAAAGAGCCATTGGACATATGAAAACCGCATTATCTGCGGGCATACAAAAGGCAATAGCCGCAAAATACACCATCTCACCCAACAATATGAAGAAGGTAAGGTATTTACAGGGCCTGATTAAAGCAGTGGCAAAAAAATCAAAAAAACGCGTCTCTGCCAAAGCGGAAAAGGCACCTGATTCAGGCTTTATCAAATTTGCTGAAAAAACAGCGATGAAGCTGGCATCGAAGGGTGATCCCGGTAAAAAGAAGGCAAAGAAAGAGAAAAAGAAAAAAGTGACACGCGCCGATCGTCGTTACAAACGCAAATTTGGTCACAGTAAAGCAGAAGATGAAGGTGATACGGCGATAATGAGTAATAAAGCCAGCACATTCAATGCTGTCGATCGAAAAATAGATAAAACACAAGCAATGGACAGTGTCAAAAAAGATCAGGTGTTCGGAGCGGCCGATGTTCATAAAATCAAGGTCAAAAAGTAACATTGCATTGTCGGCATGCTGTTCATAATTTTTTATGGACAGTGAAGCCCGTGAGAAAAGCATTGACCAGGAGTCTGTCGGACTTATGCTTTCAGCCAAGTATGGCCCTTCCACGAAGGACCGCTTCTCAGCATCAGCTTCTTTTCTAAACAGCGGCTTCTTTCATGTTCAGTCTCGTGGTTTGTCAGCTTTTACGTCACACTGGCTGGAGGTACTTGAACTTTTTACCAACTGATTCGATCAGTGTCATATTCAGCGTCTCAGTGCAGCATCTCCATCTAGAGTAGATTCGGGACAGCCAAAGGTGCTCGTTTAAATAGTGGTTTCTGAAAAAGGGTATAGGGGACGCGGAAAATGCTGACAAACCGGTTAAATCATCTTTCTCCCTGACCTCATCAGGGTCTGGCATAAAACCGAGCCGAAGGTAAAACCCGAGGGCACTACAGACAGGGTCAATTAAATAAAGGTACTCACCTCCGTTTACACGAACTTCAGTGTTAATGATGTAAATCAACAATGACCCTAAAGAAAGAAACTGATACTTATTATTTAAAAAAATCTGGTATAACGCATACATTGGTCTGTTTCTGGTAACAGGGTCAAAAGGTTTGCCAAAAACGGCGGCACTTCCGGCATAGGCTGAACCTTCATAAAACTGAAATCCTAATATACTTAAATTCTCGCAAACCGTCGTGAAAGGACTCCGGACAAGGGTGAATACTCGCTGTGTTTTTTGAATCTGAAAACGGCTTCTGTCGTGGAAAGCAACATGGTTAAACAACATACTGACTTTTCGCCCTTCAATCTGAGTTCGAGATAACAGTTACATCATACTTCAACGACTACTCATCAATGCCTTTCGCTGCACCATTGCTCGGCGCGTGGACAGTTTGAACGCCTGCGTTGGGTTGCGTCGTGTTATGGCCGGTTTACCTGTCGCTGCCTGATTGTCGACCAGTGTGTCAGCCCCCACGTCAGACTGGCTTTAGATACTTGAATTTTTCACAC
Organism: Candidatus Sororendozoicomonas aggregata; assembly: GCF_031528575.1. Taxonomy (NCBI): domain Bacteria; kingdom Pseudomonadati; phylum Pseudomonadota; class Gammaproteobacteria; order Oceanospirillales; family Endozoicomonadaceae; genus Candidatus Sororendozoicomonas; species Candidatus Sororendozoicomonas aggregata. The sequence continues at coordinate 12,958 of NZ_JAVLSP010000005.1, read as the reverse complement.
ATTTTTTCGCACAGCTTGGTATTTAATAGCTCAGTGTAGCCCTTCCAATAACTGTATTTTCTGCTCATCTTCAGCTTCCTGTCTAAATAGAATTTTCTGTCATCGGGGTTACTTGATCCAGAAAATTGTGACAATCGGTATCCATTTTCTTTTTCTCTAGCCTCATGAGGGTCTGGAATAAAGCCCAGCCGAAGATAGAAACCGAAGGCACTAGCGGCGGGGGACTCAATATAAAGACAGTCACCACCGTTTAAACGAATTTCTGTATTAATGATATAAAGCAACAGTGAACCCAGAGAAAAACGCTGAAATTCTTGATAGAACATAATATCGGACAAAGTATACGACCGTTCTTTTTTGTTAACAGGATCAGAAGGTTGACCAACAATCCTGGCAACTCCGGCAATATTTGAGTCTTCCTTAAGCTTAAGGTCTAATACACTGTCACCATTGTAGTAACTCACCTCACAGTCTCGAACAAGGGTAAAAGTTTTCTTTGAGGAGTCCAGGTTTTGAAAGCGAGCTCCGTGACAAAACGCAATATGAGTAAACATCCTATTGACGTCCATCGGTTCTGAGTTTCATATAACAACCATGCCATTATCATAATGACCACCCATTGACGCCTTTAACCCTCCTATGGCTTTGTGCTTGCTTTGTGAGCAGTCAAGCTCAACACCTGTGTACCAGATCATCGGTCAGGTTTGAGGTATTTGAACTTTTTACACATTGCCTCGCACAGCTTGGTATTCAACGCCTCAGTGTGACACCGCCAAAAAAGGTAGCGCCTGGACAGCGATAGCTTACTATTTAAGTAGTGGTTTCTGATAGAAGATACATCAGCCCCAGCAGATGCTGATAACTGATATTTCTTTTCTGACTCACTAACCCCCTCAGGGTCGGGAAAAAAGCCCAGTTTCAGGTAAAATCCCAAGGCAGTATAAAGGGGGTATTCAATATAGAAGTACCCACCTCCGTTTAAACGGGCTTCTGTGTTAATGATATAGAGCAGCAGTGACCCTAAAGAAAGACGTTGATAATTATTCTCTAACGCAAGGTTGTATAAATGGTACTTTGATCGCCTTGTTTTACTCGAGTGATAAGGGTAGCCAGAAACCGCAGCATATCCGGCGTAGATTGAACCTTCAAATAATTTAAGTTTGAATCTGTATTCAGCCCCCATACGACAGCATATAACAGGTGTCCTTTTAAGGGTAAAAACTTTATCCGTTTTCAGATTCTGAAAGCGGCTCCTGTGACCAAACGCAATATGGGTAAACATCATATTGATTTTTCACCCGTCAAGCTGAATTCGACGTAGCTATAGGAGCCTGTCGGACTTAAGACAATTTCGGCCTGAAATCCAGAAAGCGCGAGAAAGCGCGGCCAGAATTTCCGATCAATTTGCTTAAACAGGTCAACTATTCGCACAAATTGATCGAAAATTCTGACTCGCTCTACTGAATTTTATGTTCAAAAGCATAAGTCCAACGGGCTCCTAGCTAACTATAGCAACTATTCATTAACCCATCGGCGCGGATGTCGCTCAGTTGAACGGAAGCTGTGTTGGGTTGAGTCGTCGTGTAATAGCAGGTGTAATTGTTCTGAAGTCTGGTTTGTCAGCGCTTACGTCAGTGTGGCTGGGGGGAGCTTGAACTTTTTATGAATTGCTTCGCCCAGTGTGATAGTTAACTCTGGGATATTGCACTTCCATCGCTTGTAAGGTCTCGACAGCTTTAGCTTCTCCTCTAAATAGTGTTTTCTTGTATCAGCCACAGTAGATCCAGAAAGTGCTGATAACTCATGATCTTCCACCTCCATAACACTAATAGGGTCGGGAAAAAAGCCCAGTTTCAGGTAAAATCCCAGGGCAGTGTAGATGGGGTAATCTAAATAGAGGTAATTACTTCCGTTTAAACGGGCTTCAGTGATAATGATATAGACCAGCAATGACCCCAAAGAAAGATGCTGAAACTCTTTCTTTAAATCAATATCCAGTAAAGTATACTCTGGCGGCCTTTTGGTAACAGGCTGAAAAAGTTCGCCAATAACTTCGGCAGACCCGGCATAGGTTGAGCCTTCATAAAACTCGAGTTCTGAAGCACTGTACCAGTAATGTTTAACAACAGGTTTACGAACAAGGGTATAAACCTTTCCTGTTTTTTTTCTCTGAAAATGACTCCTGTCACCGAACGCAATATGGGGAAACAACTTACTGATTTGTACACCTGTATTGTCGTTCATTTTGCTATATTCATTACGTTGGAATGTCGAGCTTGAATATTGTGTGATTTACATAGCTTGTCAATATCAGACTGAGGGGGGATTCAGCATAATTTTCACCTTTAACTGGAAAGTTTGATGGGTATTATTACTTGCTACCAGGCAAGATTCAGGCTGGACTGATATTTAATACGTTGCGCTTATTACCCCATATACCTGCTTTCATAAATGAGCCAGGATTTTTTATCATTTTTATGTCCGGAAAATCCCATGGTGGCTTTCTCCATGTGAACTTGCCGACAACTTTGCCTGTATCATTGTTGACAACATCAAACCTCTGCGCGCTGTACCTGAATGAACAACCTCGAACAGAGGCATAATGTAAGCCGATACGGCAACGGCCCTTATGATGATGATAATCGGCGGTGCATGAAGCGGGATTATACACGCCATACATGCATTTACCATGACCACTGGGTTTAACGGTATAACCTTTTTTTGAGTAATATGGCATGCTTGGAGGTATTCTATTTCGAACTTTAAGGGACATATTCGTGCTATAGGCGCTACTTGTCATGGATAAGCTTAATAGAAGAGCCAATAAAGCAAACGTTTTTTTTACTATTGACTTTCTAGCGCGTAAGATATGCTCCGCTCTCATGATATACTCCTACCGTCCATTACTGTCAGGGGGTAGCTCACACTATTTTGTGAGCTGCAACCGCCGATAAAAGTTGTCTGTTTGAACTTTGTCTTTTTACTTAGCGCCACTATACGCCTCGAAAAATCGCAAAGCTGGCTGCTTTCTCATGAGTTTCGCTTTTGGCAAAAGGCCTTGAACAGCTTCTTGCCTTTTTTACTGACTTAACGCCAGAACCGAGCCAAAGCTGAGCTCAATCATCTCATTGAATGACAATTGACGCTCTTCGGGTGTCATATGCTCGCCCCTGCGCAGGTGGTCACTCACGGTGCAGATAGCCAGCCCTTTTGCACCATACTCCGCGCAATTGCCGTACAGACCCGCTGCTTCCATCTCAACACCGAGCACACCATAACGTTCAAGCACATCGACGATATCTTCTTCCGGTGAATAAAACAGGTCTGCGCTAAACAGATTGCCAACACGATAGGCAATATTTTTCTTACGTGCCGTATTCACGGCATTCTCTAGCAGCTCGTAATCGGCAATGGCAGCAAAGTCGTGATCTTTAAACCGGATACGGTTCACTTTGGAGTCTGTACAAGCGCCCATACCGATAATAATGTCACCGAGCTTGACTTCTTCTGATACCGCGCCACAGGAACCAATACGGATGATTTTGTCAACACCGTAATCAGTAATCAGCTCTTTGTAATAAATGGAAGCAGAGGGAATTCCCATACCTGAACCCATCACAGAGACTTTCCTGCCTTGATAGTGGCCGGTATAGCCCAACATATTGCGAACATCCGTTACCAGCTCAGCGCCTTCAAGCAGGTTTTCCGCGATGAACCTGGCACGCAGTGGATCACCGGGCATCAGGCAGATATCGGCAAATGCACCGGGTTTTGCATTAATATGAGGCGTCACAGGAATAATCCTTATGCAAACTGTTTGTTGGTGTTTCAGCGTTACGACTTCCCAGGACCCTGTCGGACTTAAGACAATCTCGGCCTAAAATCCAGAAAGCGCGAGAAAGCATAAGTCCGACAGGCTCCCAGGCATTTTTCAAGACGTTTCCTGAAACTGAAACACCGCTGTTGAATGGAAGGCATTGTTATCCGCTAAGGAATGACTGCCCATACGCCATAGGTGACAAAGCAAAATAACTTGTCAGGCTTTGCCCTATATCGGCAAAGGTATCTCGCTTACCTAAAGAGCCCACGGGTACACTTTTACCGTATACTAACACTGGAATATTTTCCCGCGTATGATCTGTGCCTGGCCAGGTGGGATCACAGCCATGGTCTGCGGTAATAATCAGCACATCACCGTCTTGCATGGCATCCAGCAATCGGGGTAACCGGGCATCGAGGTCTTCGAGTGCCCCGGCGTATCCTGCTACATCACGACGATGCCCATAGGATGAGTCAAAATCGACAAAATTGGTAAAAATAATACTGCGGTCGCCCGCCGTATCCATGGCCTTCAGCGTTGCCTCAAAAAGCGCGGGGATGCCTGTTGCTTTTACCTTATGCGTAATTCCCTGGTGGGCAAAAATATCGGCAATCTTTCCTATACTGATTACCTCTCCGCCACTGGCAACCAACTTGTCGAGCACCGTAGGCGCCGGTGGTAAAACGGAATAATCCCTGCGGTTTCCGGTTCGCTTGAAGTCACGGGCGTTGCTGCCAACAAAAGGACGGGCGATAACACGACCTATATTGTAGGAGTCAAGCAATAGACGGGCGGTCTCGCAAAGTTTATATAAACGATCCAGGCCATAGCTTTGTTCATGACAGGCAATTTGAAATACGCTGTCGGCAGAGGTGTAAACGATGGGCTTGCCCGATCGCATATGCTCTTCGCCCAACTCGGCAATAATAGTGGTACCCGAAGCATGACAGTTACCGAGTACGCCGGGGAGGTTGGCTTTTTCAATGAGCTGATTCAATAGCGCTGCCGGAAAGCTGTTGCTGGCCTCACTAAAGTAACCCCAGTCAGACAGCACAGGTACACCCGCTATTTCCCAGTGACCACTGGGTGTATCTTTGCCGCTGGAAATCTCCTGGGCAAAACCATAGGCTCCCCGTAAAGGAATATTTCTATCCATACCCGCAGGAAACTCACCACTTGAAGCTTCTGCTGCGATAGTCAGCCCAAGACTTGACAGGACGGGAAGCGTTAATGGTCCCTGACGGTTGTAATCAGCACTATCATCAGCAAGCCCCCGCGCACAAGCCTTGGCAATGTTGCCAAAGGTATTGGCGCCAACATCACCAAACTTATCGGCATCGTCAGATGCTCCGATTCCGAAGGAGTCCATGACGAGAATGATGGCTCGTTTCATTAATATACCCGCTCAAAAAGCTATTATTGCGGATCATACTATCCACGATCATTATTTGGTAAAATAGTACATGGTATTTACGCATATTTTACAAAAAAAATACTGCGAAAGGCTCCCAGGGGGCTGAGCCATTGGGCCACCTCAGGATGCCACTTGTCATTACCTTCCAGTTACACTTCACCAAAATATATACCATAGTACCAAAATAAAACCTGAACTTAGCCGTTCAGAGCCGTTTCCCCATAAGGAATAAGACTCTCTGCAAGTTATACCAATGGCTTTTTCTCCATGTGACAAAATCCCCCATCTTTATACCGAACTCAGATCAGCAGAGCTGAGTCTATACTTGAACAATCTCTTCTCAAATTTAAAGGAAAGGGACATGGCAGGTCGGTATGTCATTGCTCAAGGAGACGCTGGCGCAAAGCGGCTTGAAAAACTGGCAGAAGCCACCTGGCCTGCCAGCTATGATTTTTTGGTTTCGCAAGGCATTGGCGCAGGTCAGCACTGCCTTGAGGTTGGCTGTGCTGCTGGGGCTGTTTCAGAGCGGCTGTTATCAGTGGTTGGCTCGGCAGGTTCTGTGACCGGCCTGGATATTGACCCCGAGTCTGTCGCGATTGCGCAAAAACGTTTGTCTCACCATTCAAATGCTCGTTTTCACGCTATCGATATCGAAACAGCCAATGCCTTTGACCTGCCAGGGCAGTACGATCTTATCTATTGCCGATTCTTGTTAAAGCATCTCAAAGACCCCTTAGCCTTGCTACAAAAGCTCAAGCCATTACTAAGCCCCACAGGGCAGCTGGTGGCACAAGATATGGCTGAGGACTCTTCTTGTTATCCTGATAGCGTCGCTTTTTACACCCTGGTATCAGCTTTAAAGCAAGTCTTCAGAAGTCGTGAGTGTTATTCTGATCTGGCAAATGTACTGCCAAAACTATACAACGATTGTCATTTGAAAGTAAGCCGACTTCATGCTGTGAGGCTACAGCCCAGCAATCTGACCAAAGAAATCTTCTTACAAACTTTATATGATATGAAAGATGCGATAGTCCAGGAACAGGTTTTATCCTCGAACACGTTTGATGTTATGCATAAGTCACTGACAGCCTTTTTTAATGAACCCTACACTTTCTACTTTATACCGACGCAGATAATCATTGCAGGAAAAGCATGAATTCTTACCTATACTGAGATTTTTCATCAAGAGAGTTTTGTTATGAAGGGTCGTTATATATTAGCTCAGGGGCAGTCAGACGCTCAAAGGCTACAGTTAATGGCTGACGTCACCTGGTCGCGTAGTCGGGATTTTCTTTCCAGTCAGGGGCTGAGTGAAGGCTGCCACTGTCTTGAGGTTGGTTGTGGAATGGGTCATATTTCTGAAAAATTATTAGAGATGGTTGGCAAAACAGGTTCAGTGACAGGCCTGGACATTGATGCAGAGTCTGTCCAGATGGCTCAGACGCGATTATCTCAGCACCCCAATGTAACTTTTCACCAAATTGACGTTGAAGCTTGTGATTCCTTTGATTTGCCCAAGCGTTACGACTTTATTTACTGTCGTTTATTATTAGTACACTTAAAAGACCCACTTTCTCTGTTAAAAAAACTCAAGCCATTGTTAGCCCCGTCTGGGCAGTTAATTGTTGAAGATGTAGAGACGGAATTTTCCTGCTATCCCCCTAATGTGGCTTTCAGTGCGCTGTGCGCTGCCGCAAAACAACTGTGGAGGCTTCGTGAGGGTTACCCGAATCTGGTTGAGTCGCTCCCCCGGTTATATCAGCAGTGTCAGCTCAGTGTCTGTGGCCTCGATGCTGCCAGGCATGAAAACTATGAACTGAGCAAAAAATTCTACCTCCTTTCACTGCTTAGTATGAAGGATGCGATGCTCAGCGAGAAAGTGTTGACGGAAAAAGAGTTTGACACGTTGCACGATTCGGTCAGTCACTTTTTTGATCAACCTTATACGCTGGCCTTCAAACCAAAATACTTTATCGTTGCGGGTAAAAGCGACACTTCCAGCTCACAATAGTCAGTAATTAAGGAGGGTATGGATTCATTCCAGAGTAATCGGGAGTTGCGTTAATTCCCATATAAAACTATATCAGAGTCGTCCCCATGAAAGTGGGGACTTATTGTCGTATTTGTCGTATTGAATTCCTTCCTTAAAACGAATGACGAACTACTACTGTTTTCTGAAATACAGCTTCCTTAAGTTTGCGGAACCCTGGCTTTTTTTGTGCTATATGAATATATGCCCAACAAATAGACACAGGTATACAAAATGCGGAAGTTTTTTTTTATCCCTACTTTTTCTACTTTTTCTACTTTTTCTACTTTTTCTACTTTATATTCCTGCCCAAGGAAGCATTTCCTTCATCAGGCAACAACCTTGAATTATATTTTCAAAAAATAAGCCATGTTGAAGTCAATCATAAAGAAAAAGAGGGGGGAGAGATAAGTAATATAACATTCAAAGATTCCAGAAAATTCTCTCCAAGAAACCATGTTTATATAGGAGAATTGAATAGAGAGTCTGCATTAATATTTTCGGCTATTAGAGATGAAAGTATTTTCTTGTTTAGTGTATTAGAAGATGTGGAAGTTATTCATACGCCAGCCAATGGAATAAAAAACAGCTCCTCTCCAGACAAACAGGAATATCTGTTTTTAGATACAGTTGGTTTTGGTGAGGTTAATAAAAGCCTGAAAGATATGTTGAAAAAAGGTTATCCTTTTACATTGTTTGTCAATAAAGAAAGTCAGGCAGCATCAAGACGCATTATAAAAAACAGTGTTCGTCATGTAGACGATGCCTATTCACTATGGATTCAACAGGTTCAAGAGTCACACGATAAAGCATTTCTAGAGACGATGATTGGTGAGTGCAGAAATACTAATAGCCTGATAAACATACTTTTTGAGGTTGCAGATGCAAAAACAGGCCATTTTTATCCACAAAATGACAAAAAAACAAAGAGTACTGATTTTTTTGACCTGCTTTTTTTGGTGGATTCGGACTTCTCTATATTCAAAGGAAATATAAAACTGTATAAATGGATAAAAGATAAAGAACCAGTGAGAATGACAGAAACAGCTATTCTGGCAGTTCACCCTGAAGACAGGCTTAATTATAAGACCAGTAAAACGGAGAAGATTAAGAGTGGTTTTTGGGGCACTAAGACCAGCAAAGCTGATCATCATAAGCTTTCATACCTTTTTGTATTACCGCATCCACCAAAGACATATCATAGGTTTGAAGCAGTTGACGGTGAAAATATTGAAATCATTAATGGAGACACTGTTGATAATTATACAAACTTAGAGGATTTACTCAATGAAACTGTCCAGAATCTCGAAAGAAAACAAGTAGATGCTGCCCATATTGTGCTGGCGAAATACTGGACTTTCCCTTCGCGTACTGAAAAGGGCAAAAAAGATTCCAGGTATGTAGCTCGGCAAATGGTATATAACAGGTTGCCTGGTACTACAAAGCAGCAGCTTAACATACCCGATAGTACTGGCGCTAAAAATAGTGTACTGAATTCGGAGGGTGTTTTACATCAACCACCGCCCCCCAAATTATCAACAAAAAATGATTGGGCGACCTCAGACCCTGGAACCAGTAATGATCAGGCGCATTGTGCTACCACACGGTCTGATACTCGCCCTGGAGTGATGCCTGCTGAAGTTCGCTACGCAGCTTCTATTGAAAAAACCTGGAGTGAGGATACGACAGGCATCCACAGCGCATTTACCCATGGGAATAAAACCATTGAACCAGGGGGTAACAAGCTATCTCTGGCGCCTGATACAGGCATTATCGCAGATAATTATGATACACAAATGGCCAGCTTTATCGCTCTTTTTGAGAAAATTTTGAGAAACTTGGAGACTAAACGTATTACCATTATCCATAAAGTTGAAAAGTCTGATGTCATCCCAGTAGTGAGGGCTATGAGACCGGGTGAAAATTGGTACTATGCACCGACACCTGTGGATAAAACCGTTGAAGAACAAACATTGCTTGGTAGTTCAGGGGAAAGTGAGTGTATATCTCAATCCGAGACAACAGAAGAAGAGGGAAGTGAGGACTCTATATATAGCAGTTTTGAATCTATCAATAATCAAGCTGAGAAGTTAGTGGGGGAATATGACGATTCGGATAACCTGTCAGAATGTTTCGGAGATAGCAATAAAACAGGTGCCGGGAAAGTCGAAAAAGTGGATGATATCTCAGGCAGGGTACCATGGGCCTTTGGTGAAGAGCCAATTGAAGAGTTAACGCCTGTTTTACAGCCTTTGATAGAAACTGACCTTTAATGACAGGCTGGGAGCCTGTCGGACTTAAGACAATTTCGGCCTAAAATCCAGAAAGTGCGAGAAAGTGCGAGAAAGTGCGAGAGAGTGCGAGACAGTGCGGCCAGAATTTCCGATCAATTTGCTTAAATAGGTCAACTATTCGTACAAATTGATCGAAAATTCTGACTCACCCTACTGAATTTTATGCTCGAAAGCATAAGTCCGACAGGCTCCTGGCGCATTTTGGGTATATACGACAATACTCAAATCGTCCAGAAGCAACGGTGAACCTAATGAGCCACCTTACCCTGTCCAAAAAAAGTTATACCTTACGGGCCGTGCCCTTTATAATGTAACGTTTGTGTTTGTTAGGGAGTGACTGCGTGGAAACCATTACAGTTCAGGGTGCCCGTACCCATAACCTTAAAAATATTGAACTGGAAATCCCCCGTGACAAGCTGGTTGTGATTACCGGATTGTCGGGTTCGGGCAAGTCATCCCTCGCATTTGACACCTTATATGCAGAAGGTCAGCGTCGGTATGTGGAATCCCTGTCAGCTTATGCCCGACAGTTTTTATCCATGATGGAAAAACCTGACGTTGATCATATTGAAGGTCTTTCACCGGCGATTTCTATCGAGCAAAAATCCACCAGCCACAATCCTCGTTCTACTGTGGGTACCATCACGGAAATTTATGATTACCTGCGCTTATTGTTTGCCAGAACAGGTATTCCCCGTTGTCCCATACACAAGCAGCCCCTTGAGGCCCAGACGGTCAGCCAGATGGTAGACCAGGTATTAGCCTTGCCCGAAGGCACAAAGCTGATGCTGTTGGCACCTCTGGTGCGGGGTCGAAAAGGCGAGCACCTGCATGTGTTCAATGAACTGAAAAGCCAGGGGTTCATTCGTGCGCGCATCAATGGCATTGTCACCGATCTTGATACGGCACCCACCCTCGACAAAAAGAAAAAGCATACCATTGAAGTGGTGGTGGATCGTTTTAAAGTGCGTGACGATATCCAGTTGCGATTATCTGAATCCTTTGAAACAGCGTTGGCACTCACTGATGGTCTGGCGGCCATCAGTTTTATGGATGCCGACCAGGCGGATCAGATCTTCTCTGCCCGCTTTGCCTGCCCGGAGTGTGGCTATAGTCTGGATGAGCTGGAACCCCGCCTGTTTTCATTCAACAATCCCGCAGGTGCCTGTCCGTATTGTGATGGGTTGGGCGTTAAACAATTTTTTGATCAGCACCTTATCGTTCAACACCCTGAGCTAACACTGGCTGAAGGTGCCATTCGTGGCTGGGATCGTCGCAGTGTCTACTACTTTCACCTGTTAAAATCCTTAGCGGCTCACTACTCGTTTGACCTTGATACCCCCTTTGATGAATTAACGGCCCATCAGCAAGACATTATTCTTAACGGCTCTGGTGATGAAAAGATAGACTTCAGCTATGTGAACGACCGCGGCGATGTTTACCGCAAGCGCCATTGCTTTGAAGGCATTATCCCGAACTTTGAACGACGCTATAGAGATACAGAGTCCCAGTCTGTTCGCGAAGAACTGGCTAAATACCTCAGTACCCAGGCCTGCCCAAGCTGTAAAGGCGCAAGACTCAAACAGGAGGCGCGCCATGTGTTTATCAATGATGAAACACTGCCCGAGCTGGTCAAACTGCCTGTGGAAAAATCGCTCGATTATTTTCAGTCCCTTGAGCTACCGGGGCGTCGTGGTGAAATTGCCACCAAAATTCTGAAGGAAATCTGTGACCGATTAAGCTTTTTGGTGAATGTGGGTCTCAACTATCTCACCCTCGATCGCAGCGCGGATACGCTTTCCGGCGGCGAAGCGCAACGCATTCGTTTAGCCAGCCAGATTGGTGCTGGCCTTGTGGGGGTGATGTATATTCTGGATGAACCCAGTATTGGTTTACATCAGCGGGATAATGAGCGCTTGCTGAATACGCTGACCCGTTTGCGAAACCTGGGTAATACGGTCATTGTCGTAGAACATGATGAAGATGCCATACGTCATGCTGACTATGTTGTTGATATTGGCCCCGGTGCCGGTGTCCACGGTGGTAATATTGTGGCGCGGGGGACACCAGCGCAGGTAATGGATACGGAAGCCTCCCTTACAGGACAGTACTTGTCAGGTGTTAAAAAGATTGCTGTACCCGGTGAGCGAACACCGGTTAATAAAAAGAAAATGGTAAAGCTGACAGGGTGTACCGGTAATAACCTGAAAAATGTATCACTGGACATTCCTGTGGGGTTGATGACATGCATTACCGGTGTTTCTGGTTCGGGTAAATCCACGCTGATTAACGGTACGTTGTATCCGGTTGCAGCTCAGGCATTGAATAAAGCGACGACCTTGACCACTGCACCTTATAAGCGTATCACAGGCTTAACCCACCTCGATAAATGTATCGATATTGACCAAAGCCCTATTGGGCGGACACCACGCTCTAACCCGGCCACTTATACGGGCATTTTTACCGCTATTCGCGAACTCTTTGCCGGCACGCAGGAATCGCGCTCCCGTGGCTATAAGCCCGGACGCTTTAGCTTTAACGTGAAAGGTGGTCGCTGTGAAGCCTGTCAGGGAGACGGTGTGATAAAAGTTGAAATGCACTTCTTACCCGATATTTATGTTCCGTGTGATGTTTGTAAGGGCAAGCGTTATAACCGTGAGACACTGGACGTAAAATACAAGGGTAAAAATATTCACGAAGTATTGGCAATGACTGTTGAAGAAGCCCTGGCGTTTTTTGATGCTATTCCGGCGATAAAACGCAAGCTGCAAACGCTAATGGATGTTGGTCTGTCGTATATTAACCTGGGACAAAATGCCACAACCCTTTCGGGAGGTGAAGCCCAGCGGGTGAAATTGGCAAAAGAACTGTCGAAACGAGACACGGGAAAAACCCTGTATATTCTGGATGAACCGACAACGGGGTTGCACTTCCACGATATACAACAATTGCTTACTGTTTTACACCGGCTCAGGGATCATGGCAATACGGTTGTAGTCATTGAGCACAATCTTGATGTGATTAAAACCGCTGACTGGGTGGTTGATCTTGGCCCTGAAGGGGGAGATGGTGGCGGCGAGGTGGTAGCCGTGGGTACCCCTGAAACGATAGTTACACACACACCCTCTCATACGGGGCGTTTTTTGCGAACGGTTCTGCCTCCTTGTGAAGCTTGACACTGGCGTCAGGCAAAATCATTTGGTGCTCTTTTCCTTGGAAGCAGTCTTAAAAGTCTGCCCGTAGCGAGGACCGCGATAAATTGGTCTAAAAATTTCTCGTAATCCTCGCTACGGGCGCTATTCTCGGTCAGGCTCCTAGGAGGCTGTCCGAGAATAGACTACCCTACTGCGGTGGCAGCAAATTGGTCTAAAAAGTCGGAAATTTTTAGCAAATAGAACCAC
>NZ_JAVLSP010000059.1:0-24794 GCF_031528575.1 Candidatus Sororendozoicomonas aggregata | reverse complement strand
TCGTCAAATAGCCCCACTATTATCCTCAGAAGCAGAAATTTTTATCCTCAATTTCTCGTAATCCTCGCTACGGGCGCTATTCTCGGTCAGGCTCCTAGATTCGTAACTTACGGCCCATGCAAATTTTTTTAAAGTGACTGCACTGTTTGTTGGGCACAGCCAGGTGGTATGTACTATGATTATTGGCCCAAAGGGAATTTAATGGAGTTAATGCTATTGAGCACCCCGTTCCGTCGTACTTTTTTGGTTACACTGGCCGGTGTGGGGTAAAAGTTTCAGTCTTAATTAGTATACAAATAAAAAATATCATTGTAACGAATAAAAGGAGCAGGAGTATCTGTGGATAAAGGTGTTTAAAAACCACAGGTAGTCTATTGAGTAGCCATTGCCAATATTACTAGCTTTTTTGTTGTTTTTTTTCCCTTACCAGTGCAGTGGTGGGAAAAGGTGTGGGGAAAATGATGTGCCTGAACCACCAAAAAAATTAGCCAAATATTATAAAAAACCAGTCAAATATTATGTGGATTGTGACTTATTACCCGGTGACGGCTATTTAGCCTGTAAGGCTGTTGATTTAACGGATTCAGAGGGTGGGTTGATGGAAACCACTCCCAGTGGCCTTGATGTTGATGATATTGATTCTGATGACCTTGGTCTTGATGCCCCTGATATCAATGATCTTGGCTTCACTTTGCTCAATGAAAAAAAACATACAAAGAAAATTATCAGAGTCAAGGTTGAAGAGAATAAATCTATTTATTTTATTCTCTACGGAGAAATTAGCGAGGAAAATGCTGTAAGGGTTGTCTCCCATATATTGGAAGAAAATAACACAAAAAAGACGTTGGTAATAAAGTCGTCAGAGCTGAAATCTGACATTGTCAGCACTAATTTTAATGATATAACGGCTACAACTTTTTACACAAATTTAACAAATGATAGTTTTAAAAAAATATATGTATGTCATGTGAATGAACAACTTGATAGCTTCACCGTAAACGTAAAGAAGTTCGATGGTTATGTTTGTGACCAATGCCAGATAGTTTTTTGTAGAGAAATCAATTTTTTAAATCACAAAAGGGTACACCACAGCATAGCGTGTACCCTGTGCGATCCACCAAGGCGGTTCAGGGATTTGAACGCGCTGTGGATGCACAATGACGCTTACCATAGTGGTAAGAAAATTTGTGACCTGTGTTATCCAGCAAGGGCATTCGACAATGATCGAGCGCTGTCGAATCACAAAATCAAGTACCACAGCGGTGAGAAAATCTGTACCCAGTGTCGTCCGAACAAGAGGTTCGTAAATGCCCAGGCGCTGGTGGAGCACAAAAGCAAGTGCCACCGCGTTGGTAAGAAGATTTGTACCCAGTGTCGTCCGAACAAGAGGTTCGTAAATGACCAAGCCCTGGCGAATCACGAAGAACTTTACCACAGCGGTGAGAAAATCTGTGATCAGTGTGATTCGGAAAAGACGTTCATAAATGGTGTAGCGCTGGCGAGGCACAAAAAACGTTACCATAGCGGTGAGAAAATCTGTGACCTGTGTCATCCGGACAAGCCGTTCAAGAATTATGCGGCGTGGGCGTATCACACCAGCAAATATCACGGCGGTAGTAAGAAAATCCGTGACTTGGATAATTCGTCGGTAATGCTCGAAATAACTGAAGAGTCGTCAGATCATAACGCTGAACAACACGGAATTAATCCAATGAGCCTGGATAATAAAGGTGATGCTATTGATTCAGGTGGTCAGTGCAGTGATATAGATTATGGTGATATTTTTAGTGTGACAAGTAAAAATAAAAATAATGATAAATTTATAAAGATGACCGTTGAAGAGGGTGGCGTCATTTATTTTGTTTTTTCTGGAGGGATTAAAAATGAGATGGCTATTAAGGTTGTTTCTCATCTCTTTTCAGAATTGTCAGAAGACAGCACAAGTCAGACGTTTGTAGTAAAGCCCTCAGATCTGGAATCTGCTAGTATTAGCACGCATTCAAACGATATAAAGGTTCTTGACAGAGGTGAGGAAATATTAACTCATTTTAACTGTATATATGTTTGCAATATAGATTTTAACTCAGAAGGAATGAGTCTGACTGGCAAAAATGAAGCAATTAATTTCACTGTAACCTTAGCAAGGTCAAATGGGCATCCATGTGAACAATGTGATAAAGTTTTCTTAACAAGAATATCACTTAGGTGTCACAAAAACATAAAGCATACAGAAGAGAAAACCTGCCCTGATTGCAATAATAAATTTGCGAATGCTTCAGCTCTGTTAACTCACAAAAGTAAATATCATAAAGGAAAAGCAATATGCTCTGTTTGTCAGTTGGAATTCCAGAACAAGACCGCACTGTATTATCACAAAAGCAAAGAGCATACAGAAAAACAAACATGCCCTTATTGCGATAAGCAATTGGCGCACGCTCAAGCCCTGGCAAATCACAAAAGAAGATGTCCCAAGATGCCCATAGGCTGTCCCAAGGTGCGCGTAAGCTGTCCCGATTGCGACAAGTTGATATCGAATGAGAGAGCCTTGTCGACTCACAAATCTGACTATCACTCAGGAGAAAAAAACTGCCCTCATTGTAATAAGGTATTGCCGCACAGGAAAGCCCTGCGGAATCACATAAAAAAAGAACACTCGGAAAAATAAACCTGTTCTGACTCGCCCTACTGTCCGAGAATAGACTACCCTACTGCGGTTGCGATAAATTGGTCTGAAAATTCCTGATTCTTCGTCAAATAGCCCCACTATTATCCTCAGAAGCAGAAATTTTTATCCTCAATTTCTCGTAATCCTCGCTACGGGCGCAATTCTCAGGGCAGTTTATGAAATATCCGGGCTAGAAATGACGAGTGAGGCCGCCTGCTATTGCGAGAAGTTTCAACGCAGGATTTCCCTTCAGGTAGCTAGCGCATCAGGGGATTTAGACAGTTCGATCGGTATTACAATCCATGCAAATTTTTTTGGAATGACTACACTGCTCGTTGGTGCGTTGCCGGTGATGGCCTGTCCTCAAGTCAGTCCGTGGTTGACATTGCCCAGTACCCTGTCCCGCAGGTTGGTGGCGCTTTAGCTTGGAACAATAATCAAAGAATAAAAAAACATCAGGATTGAGTATTGATAACATTCTACCCCCGGTTATTTGTTGCGGTTATTCTTATTGCTATGTATCCCTTTTCTCAAGCCGTTGTCGCGAGACCGTTGGAAGAGAGTCATGTGCCATTATTACGTTTACCCATTGAATTAAGGTGGGAAATTTTAAAATACCTTGGTTCCAGAGATTTAATGAATATTTCAAGAACGTGTAAAAAATACCATGAAGATACAAAGAATGATTTTGTAAAAGCACACTGTTTTTTAAATGATTATCCTGGATACAAGACAAAATGGACTGCTATTGCAGCTTCGTTGGATGATCGTCAGATACAAGCATGGGTGGCGCAATTTTCAGGTGAGCCAGGGATCAGTACGTCTCTTTGTCGAGCGAAAGGTGGTAATGACTTTCCAGCATTACTTTTTTACAAAACAAGTTATCTCATGCGTAACGCTCGATTTTTCAAGGCGCAAGAAAAAGGGTGTATTTCCCATGATGATTGGGTTCGCTTAGGGACTTTCAGCCCCAGTGGTCGGCATGTGGTAACTGTCGGTTATGATCACACGGCAAAAATCTGGGGGCTCGATACCGATGGTCACTGGACGCAGAAAGGGGGTATTTCCCATGATGACTGGATTCGCTCGGCGAGTTTCAGCCCGGATGGTCGGTATGTGGTGACTGCCAGTGATGATCACACGGCAAAAATCTGGTTGTTGAAAACGAAAAGATCAACCGATGCTTCCACCCACTGAAAAAAGTGCGATTGGTATGACAATCCCCATGCAAATTTTTTTAGAGTGACTACACTGCCTGTTCGAGCACAGTCAGTTGGCAAGGTTTACTTTTGAGAGTAATTCCACCCCAGTTGGTTGGTCTGGGTCAGCGGTTTTAGCGGGTAAGGCGTCCGGATAGCAATAATCAGAGAGTAAAAAATAGTAGGAAATTTATCATTGATGCAATTTTTTACCCGGGTATTTGTTGCGGTTATTCTCACTGCGGTGTATCCCTTTTCCCATACCGTTGTTGCGGTGCCTTTAGCAGAAGATACGTTTCCAATAATGGGTTTACCCACTGAATTAAGGTGGATAATTTTTAACTACCTGGGTGCTCGTGATCTAAAAAGTATTTCACAAACATGTAAACAACTTAATGCCGAGACAAAAGGTGATTCTTTAAAAGCACAGTGTTTTTTAAATGATTATCCTGGATACAAGAAAAAATGGACTGCTATTTCAGCTTTATTGGATGGTCGTCAGATAAAAGAGTGGGTGGCGCAATTTTCAGATGAGCCAGGGATCAGTACGTCTCTTTGTCGAGTGAAAGGTAGTAATGACTTTCCAGCATTGCTTTTTTACAAAACAAGTTATCTCATGCGTAACGCTCGATTTTTCGAGGTGCAAGAAAAAGGGGGTATTTCCCATGATAATTGGGTTCGCTCAGCGATTTTCAGCCCCGATGGCCGACATGTGGCGACTGTCAGTGATGATAACAAGACAAAAATTTTGGGGCTCGATGCCAGTGGCAACTGGACCGAGAAAGGGTGTATTTCCCATAATAACGCGATTCTCTCAGTGACTTTCAGTCCTGATAGTCGATATGTGGTGACTGCCAGTGTTGACCGTACGGCAAAAATCTGGGGACTCGATGCCAGTGGCAACTGGACCGAGAAACGGTGTATTTCTCACCGCAGGTCGGTCTGCTCAGCGACTTTTAGCCCAGATAGTCGGCGTGTGTTGACTGCCAGTCATGATCACACGGCAAAAATCTGGGGGCGGGATAACGATGGCAACTGGACGGAGAAAGGGGGTTTTTTTCACGACAGGTCGCTCTGCTCAGCGACTTTCAGCCCTGATTGTCGGCGTGTGGTGACAGCCAGTCATGATCACACGGCAAAAATCTGGGGGCGGGATTGGATAGAGAAAAAGTGTTTTTCCCACGGTAAGTCAGTCAACTCAGCGACTTTTAGCCCCGATGGTCGGCATGTGGTGACGGCCAGTGATGATCACAGGGCAAAAATCTGGGGGCTCGATGCCAGTGGCAACTGGATTAAGGAGGGGCGCATTGTTCACGACAGGTCGGTCCGCTCAGCGACGTTCAGTCCCGATAGTCGGCATGTGGTGACAGCCAGTCGTGACTGCACGGCAAAAATCTGGGGACTCGATACCAGTGGTAACTGGACGCAGAAAGGATATGTTTTCCACTGTAAGTCTGTCAGCTCGGCGACTTTCAGCCCTGATAGTCGGTATGTGTTGACTGTCAGTGATGATAACACGGCAAAAATCTGGGGGCAGGATAACGATGGCAACTGGACGGAGAAAAAGAGTATTTCCCACGGTAAGCCACTGTGCTCAGCGACTTTCAGCCCTGATGGTCGGCATGTGATGACCACCGGTGGTGATTACAGGGCAAGAATCTGGGGGCTTGATGCCTGTGGCAACTGGACGGAGAAAGGGTATATTTACCATGATGACTGGGTTCGCTCGGCGACTTTCAGCCCGGATGGTCGGTATGTGGTGACTGCCAGTGATGATAAAACGGCAAAAATCTGGTTGTTGAAAACGAAAAGATCAACCGATGCTTCCCCCCACTGAAAAAAGTGCGATTGGTATGACAATCCCCATGCAAATTTTTTTAGAGTGACTACACTGCCTGTTCGAGCACAGTTAGTTGGCAAGGTTCATTTTTGAGCGTAATTCCACCACAGTTGGTTGGTCTGGGGCAGTAGTTTTAGTGGATAAGGTGTTCGGATAACAATAATCAGAGAGTAAAAATAGTAGGAACTTTATCATTGAAACAATCTTTTACCCGATTATTTGTTGCAGTTATTTTTGCGGGTATTTATCCCTTTTCCCATACTGTTGTTGCAATTCCTTTAGAAGAAGATACGCCCCCAATAATGGGTTTACCCACTGAATTAAGGGTGGCAATTTTTAAATACCTTGGTACTGGTGATCTAATAAGGACTTCACAAACGTGTAAACAATTTAATGCCGATATAAAATATAATTTTGTAAAAGCACAATGTTTTTTAAATGATTATCCTGCATCCAAGAAAAACTGGGATGTTATTGCAGCTTCATTGGATGATGGTCAGATAAAAGAATGGGTGGCGCAATTTTCAGATGATCCTCAGATCAGTAAGTCCCTTTGTGAGGTGAAAAATCGGAAAAGCTTTTCAGCTTTGCTTTTTTACACAATAAGATATCTCATGCACATCGTTCGATCTTTCGAGATACCAGAAAAAGGGTGTATTTCCTGTGGTGATTGGATTTGGTCAGCGACTTTCAGCCCCAATGGTCGGTATGTGGTGACTGCCAGTGAAGATAATAAAGCAAGAATCTGGAGGCGGGATACTGACGGCAACTGGACGGAGAAAGACTCTATTTCCCACGCTGATTTGGTCCACTCAGCGACGTTCAGCCCCGATAGTCGGTATGTGGTGACTATCAGTGATGATCAAACGGCAAAAATCTGGAGGGTCAATGATAGTGGCAACTGCACCGAGAAAGAGGTTATTTCCCACGATAATTCGTTCTACTCGGTGACGTTCAGCCCCGATGGTCGGTATGTGGTGACAGTTAGTGCTGATAACACGGCAAGAATCTGGGGGCAGGATATTGACGGCAATTGGACGGAGAAAGAGTGTATTTACCACTGTAAATTAATCTGCTCAGTGACTTTCAGTGCTGATAGTCGGTATGTTGTCACTGCCAGTTGGGATCACACGGCAAAAATCTGGGGGAAAGATCCCGGTGGTAACTGGACGGAGAAAAAGTCTATTTCCCACCGTAAATCGGTTCGCTCAGCGACGTTCAGCCTCGATAGTCGGCATGTGGTGACAGTTAGTCATGATCACAAGGCAAGAATCTGGGGGCAGGATACTGACGGCAACTGGACGAAGAAAGCGTCTATTTCCCACAGTAATTCGATCGTCTCAGCGACGTTCAGCCTCGATGGTCGGCATGTGGTGACTGCCAGTCATGATTACACGGCAAAAATCTGGGGGCAAGATTCCGGTGGTAACTGGACGGCGAAAGGGTGTATTTTCCACCGTAACTTGGTCCGCTCCGCGACGTTCAGCCCCGATAGTCGGCATGTGGTGACAGACAGTGATGATAACACGGCAAAAATCTGGGGACTCGACCCCGGCGGTAGCTGGACGGAGAAAGGGGCTATTTTCCATGCTTCTCCGATCTGCTCAGTGAGTTTTAGCCCCGATAGCCGACATGTGGTGACTGCCAGTCATGATCACACGGCAAAAATCTGGGGGCTTGATACCAGTGGCAACTGGACGGAGAAAACGTCTATTTCCCACGCTAGTTCGGTCTTCTCAGCGAGTTTCAGCCCTGATAGCCGGCATATGTTGACTGCCGCCTGCCTTGATAAGACGGCAAGAATCTGGGGGCAGGATATTGACGGCAACTGGACGGAGAAAGGGGTTATTTCCGACGCTTATTCGATCTACTCAGCGACATTCAGCCCCGACGGTCGGTATGTAGTGACTATCGGTGATGATAACACGGCAAAAATCTGGTTGTTGAAAACGAAAAGATCAACCGATGCTTCCCCCCACTGAAAAAAGTGCGATTGGTATGATAATCCATGCAAATTTTTTTAAAATGACTACAATCAGAAAGTAAAAAATAGTAGGAACTTTATCATTGATACAATTTTTTACTCGGTTATTTGTTCTAGTTATTCTTACGGGCATTTATCCCTTTTCTCATACCGTTGTTGCAGTAACTTTAGAAGAAGATACGTCCCCAATAATGGGTTTACCCATTGAATTAAGGCGTAAAATCTTTGAATGCCTTGGTAACAAAGATTTAATGAGTGTTTCAGAAACGTGTAAACAACTTAATGTTGAAACAAAAATTGATTCTTTAGAAGATAAGTGTTTTTTTAATGATTACCCTGCATTAAAGAAAAACTGGGATGTTATTGCCGCTTCATTGGATGATGGTCAGATAAAAGAATGGGTGGCGCAATTTTCAGGTGATCCTGAGATCAGCAACTTTCTTTGTGAGGCGAGAAGTAGGAAAAACTTTTCAGTGTTACTTTTTTACAAAATAAGCTACCTCATGCACATCGCTCGATCTTTCGAAATGCCAGAAAAAGGGTGTATTCCCCATGGTACTATGATTCGCTCAGCGGCTTTCAGCCCCGATGGTCGGTATGTGGCCACTGCCAGTTTTGATAAGACGGTAAAAATCTGGGGGCAGGATGACAGTGGCAACTGGACCGATAAAGCGTCTATTTCTTACCACAGTGATTCGATCTCCTCAGCGACGTTCAGCCCCGATAGCCGTTATGTGGTGGCTGTTAGTCATGATAACACGGCAAAAATCTGGGGGCAGGATGACAGTGGCAACTGGAGTGAGAAAGAGGTTATTTCTCACATTCATTCGTTCTGCTGGGCGACGTTCAGCCCCGATAGTCAGTATGTGGTGACTGGCAGTGAAGATAATAAGGCAAGAATCTGGGGGCTGGATACTGACGGCAACTGGACGGAGAAAGGGGTTATTTCCCATGGTAGACGGGTTCACTCAGCGACGTTCAGCCCTGATAGTTCCTACGTTGTGACTGCCAGTGATGATCACACGGCAAAAGTCTGGGGGCTTGATACCAGTGGCAACTGGACTGAGAAAGCATCTATTCCCCACGGTGATTGGGTCTTCTCAGCGATTTTAAGCCGCAATGGTTGCTATGTGGTGACTGCCAGTGGTGATCACACGGCAAGAATCTGGGGGCTGGATACTGACAGCAATTGGACTGAGAAAGCGTCTATTCGCCACGGTCATTGGGTTATATCAGCGACGTTTAGCGCCAATAGTCAGTATGTGTTGACTACCAGTGCTGATCACAAGGCAAAGATCTGGGGGCTGGATACTGGTGGCAGTTGGACGGAGAAAGAGGTTATTTCCCATGATGGATGGGTTGACTCAGGGACTTTCAGCCCTGATGGCTGGCATATGGTGACTGTCAGTCATGATCACAAGGCAAGAATCTGGGGGCGGGATACTGACGGTAACTGGACGAAGAAAGCGTCTATTCCCCACGGTGATTCGATCTTCTCAGCGACGTTCAGCCCTGATAGCCGGTATGTGGTAACTGCCTGTGGTGATTACACGGCAAAAATCTGGGGGCTCAATGCCAGTGGCAACTGGATCGAGAAACGGTGTATTACTCACGGCGATTCGGTCCGCTCAGCGACGTTCAGCCCCGATAGTCGGCATGTGGTGACTGTCAGTGAAGGTCCAACGGCAAAAATCTGGGGGGAGGATATTAACGGCAACTGGACGGAGAAAGGGTGTATTTCCCACGGTCATTCGGTCTACAGGGCAACTTTTAGCCCTGATGGTCGGCATGTGGTGACTGTCAGTAGTGATAACACGGCAAAGATCTGGTTGTTGAAAACGAAAAGATCATCCGATTCTCCCCCCCGCTGAAACAAGAAAAACGGTTGTTCACTAATGGTTGCCTTAAGTCCGACCGGCTCCTAGGAGCCTGTCCGAGAATAGACTACCCTACTGCGGTTGCGATAAATTGGTCTGAAAATTCCTGCTTCTTCATCAAATAGCCCCGCTATTCTCCTCAGAGGCAGAAATTTTATCCTCAATTTCTCGCAATCCTCGCTAAGGGCGCTATTCTCGGTCAGGCCTCCTAGAGGCACGGCAAAATCTTCATACAATAATCAACCCTGTCTCAGAGCTAAGGTTTCAGTTGTTGTTCATAAAAGTTGTAAATATTCTTTTTAGGTGATGATGTTTTGTAGTTGTTGTAGCTATTAGGGGCGGCGCTTTCTGTGGATAACCTGGTTATTCACAGAAGAACCAGTCAGTTACAAAGCTAACAAGATTGTTTGTGTAACGTGTATAATCATTGATCAGTTTGTGGGGGGGTTGTGGATAAGTCGCCACTTACTCACAGGCAAACTGCTCACTGCTTTATCCACAGACTTTTCCCGGTGTTTTTTAACAGTCTTTTCCACAGCTTTGGAGACTAAAAAGTTTAAAGTCTGACAACCTTATAATCGAGCTGTCAGAAGCCACCTTACGCGCAACAATCCGGCTTATGAGGTGGTCTTTATTTGCACGGCAGAAGCCATAACCGGCATGGCGCCGGTTAAGGTGGAAACCGGGCAATGTCAGAAAGACAGTTCCCAGTCATAATCCATAATCACAGGGGCGTGGTTTGAGAATAGCTGTGACTTATAGATACCACCGTTAAGCACACGGTGACGCATGCCTGAAGTGATGATCTGGTAGTCCAGACGCATACCCAGGTTATCATGGCGCAGGAATTCATCCGGCCACCAGGTGTACTTGCCAGACTCACGATCCACTTCGCGGTACGCATCGCAGAATCCCATATCACCGAGCAAGCCTTCCATCCAGTTGCGCTCTGCTGACTGGAAGCCAGAGAGCTCTTCTGATTCACGCCATTTGGCCACATCGATTTTACGGTGGGCAATATTCCAGGTACCGGTCATCACAAACTCACGACGTTTGCGGCGCTGTTTGTTCAGGTTGTGGGAGTAGCCATCCAGAAAGCGGTATTTGAAGTTCTGGCTTTCTTCATCATGACCTTCAGGCACATAGATATTGACAATACTGATCTTGTCAAAATCAGCCTGCTGATAGCGACCGCTTTCATCGGCTTCAGGGTAGCCAAGGCCGGTAATAATTGCTTTGGGAGGGTGACGGGTATACAGGGCAACTCCGCCATGTTCTGTTCGGTTGTAACCTTCATAGGGGTAACAGAAATAGCCATCGAGCTGATAGGCATCGCTCTCGATGACAATATCCTTTTCACGCGTGTCCTGAAGGCAGATAACATCGGCATCTTGTTCTTTCAGCCAGTCAAAAAGGCCTTTTTCACTGGCGTTCTTAATGCCTTCGCAGTTAAAGCTTATAACTCTCATTGATTACACCTTGCCAAGGTAGGCAGCAGTCGAGTGATAGACATAGACTGCTTGGGCACCGCACATAAAGCAGCTACCACGGTTTGTTGTCGATAGGTGCTGAATGCTTTAGTGAAACTATAAAATCTTGGTCAATCATAGCTTGTCATTTCTTCATTGTTTATCCGCATAAATGCGATTTATTATGGCCAATGCCGGTACGTCAAGGACATTTATCAAACAGGTGGATCAGACTTATGCGCCTTCTTTACACGGGAAATATCGTTTATTTCTTCAAAAAATACTGTTGAGGGTAACAAAAAATATTAACGTTGCTATTTTGGCAGGGTAAACTAGCAAATTAAGTCATAAATCAAGCTCTATGCAGAAAATTATACGGTATGAAGTTGTTAATGATGAGGCGGTTGAGTCGCTATGCATAACTATCAAGAAGCGTTCCTGGCATTTGCCCTGGAACAGCAGGTCATTCGTTTTGGTAACTTTACCTTGAAATCAGGTCGGCAATCCCCCTATTTCTTTAACGCCGGGTTGTTTAACACAGGGAAAGCCATGAGTAAACTAGGGCAGTTTTACGCCAATGCCCTGATAACCTCAGGTATTGATTTTGATATGTTGTTTGGCCCAGCCTATAAAGGCATCCCTATGGTTACGGCCACTGCCATTGCTTTATCGGAGCGCCATGGCCGTGACATCCCCTGGTGTTATAACCGCAAGGAAGTTAAAGACCACGGTGAAGGTGGAATGATGGTGGGAGCAACACTGGAAGGCAAAGCTATTATCATTGACGATGTGATTACCGCAGGGACTGCGGTGCGTGAAGTAATGCAAATCATGGAAGACTCAGCAGCAAAACCTGCGGCCGTCATGATTGCCATGGATCGCCAGGAAAAAGGTTCGGGTGAGCTGTCTACCCTTGAGGAGATCGAGCGAGACTTTGGTATTCCCGTGATAAGTATTGTGAAGCAGGAACATCTCTTTGAGTACGTAAAAGATAGCGCTGAATTTAACCAGTTCGGGCCAGCCATAGCTGCCTATCGGGAGCAGTTCGGTAGCTGACTGTAAACTCGAGCGGCGATTGGGATAGTTATTGGGCCTTTCATAAGCACTGCTCTCAAAGTAGGAACTATGGTGAAATTATGCACAACCAATCGTCGTAGCAGAGGAACCGCACCCAAAAGAGTTCTAGGTTTTCTTCGTAAAGCGCTGGTTTTGCAGTGCTTTTACACGACGATGGAACGATGCCCGATGACAGCCAGCGCACCGGAGCGCAAGGAATCTGCCAGCTTGTGAGCTTACGCCTGAGCCCGCCAGGTTGCGGCGCGCTTGGCTGTCCGCACCAAACTATCAGCTTCTTTGGACAGAAAAATCAGGCGATTTGAAGCGCTTCACCTTCGTGAACCTCCTCAGTAATTTGTCTTATCTCACCAAACAGTTCATTCCAGAGGCTTTCGATATGATGGGCAATATGATAAGCCAGCAAAGGGGGTACCGCATTACCAATCACTTTATAGGCTCCTGAGGCGCTCAGCGGATACTCAACACCTTTCTTTTTCGGGCGAACAAACTCATAGCTATCAGGGAAGGTCTGAATTCTCGCACACTCGCGGACAGTCAGGCGTCGCTCAGGTAAGCCCTTATCAAGCTCTTTAAGATTCTTTCCGCCGTTTTCCCTGGAGAGTCTTCTGTACTCGATGTTCCCATGATGCTCAGCTCTGATAGTCGGAGCTATACCCTCATAGGCCACTTCAGTTTGACCTTGCGTTCCGGGGCAATACTTGGCCTTGGAGAATTTCTGCTGCGCCGGGTCTTCAGATCGCTCTGGCTCTAATAGATCTCTGAGAGCATGACGAACCTGAGAATATGGCAGCAGACTTTCTCCGCCATTCTCCGAATGACTTACCGGAGGATATACATCAATCAGCCCCGACTCTATCTGATCTACCATAGCTGGAGACAAATACCTCCGACTAAGCCCGATAAAAATAACTCGCTCGCGACGTTGAGGAATTCCATAATCAGGAGTGAACAACACTTTTGCGGGAACGACCAGATAGCCTTGGTCTATTCTCCTGAAATCACGCTCTATAATCTGCTTTACGTCACCGAGAGAAACCAGTCCCTTTACGTTCTCGGCAATAAAGACTTTAGGTCTAGTAATCTCAACGACTTTGCGCATCCAAATATAGAGGCTCCCCCGGCTTTCCTTCGCCGGGATATCTCCGTTGATGTCGTTCTGGTGGCATTTATGGGAATTGAAACCATTGCGTTTACCTGCCACGCTAAAGTCCTGGCAAGGGAACCCACCGGTCACTACATCAATGTCGGTGGGGAATTGAAATTCGCCAGCCTCGTGCTTCTTGACTAGATCAACAACACTCTCCGTATGAAATACGGACTCGGAATCAACGCCTCTATTTTGAAAAAAAGGCTTCCAGGCTGTTTCCGCGTATCTCAGTATGTCGTTAGCGAAAACAGTCTGGAAACCAGTCTCCGGCAAGTACACCATACCATTCTCAGGGTTGCTACAATGACGAAACACTTCAGGATTAACCAGCTCTTCAGCGACAGAAAAACCGCCCTCAAAACCTAAATCCATTCCACCACAGCCACTGAAAAGTGATAGTACTCTTTTGTTTTTCAATACGATGCCTTATTGCTTCTTCTGGATGACACTCATGCATTCTGAAATACTCAGATTATCAGATATCATCCTTTTGGGGTCTGGAATATCTTTTCCAGAGTGCTTGATACGCAGCTCTTTATCGACTTCAGAAACCCAGATTTCAAATAGCTCACTCTTTTCAAGCGACTTCAACCTACCCTCGTCCTTAGCCCAGTATTCTGCCAGTATTTCCGGGTCGGTATTCTCGATACAATCTCGAACCATTCTTAAGAAACCCGGATCTTCAAGCTTCTCAAAAATCCTAGGGACATCACTGAAGGTTCTGATGCCTTGGACAACTTCAATTTTGCCGCCCGCACTGAACCTGTCTCGAAGGGAGTGGTCGACTATTTTGTGACGAGCCGCCAGATAAAGGCTTCAGGGAATAATGCGCACGCCTCCGCAATCTTTTCCCGTCTCAATTGCGCCGGTAACTCAGGCCAGGCTTTAAAAGCAAACTCACCAACAGCTTCCGGGTCGACTTCCTCTGCCCGATCATCCTCAACCCACCAGAGATCAGCGGAAGCTCCGAACTTATCTTTCAAGTACTTACGGAATGGCCTGAAAGGATTATCGAGCTTCCCTACTTCCTCATAGCCGATACCGATTTTAGAGAAAACCGTTTCGTCTTTCTTAAGAGTCATATCTATGCTGTAGCGAGGCTTATGGGTAATCAACACATCTTTTACGCACTCCTCATGGAGCTTAAAGCGGTAACTGACATCACCGCCTAGTTTTGCGAAAAAGAGCATGATCTCCTCGACGTTATCAACCCGGGTAGATTCAAAAATACTACCCCCCAGGGTTTGCCATTTATCCGAGTTGGTCGTTTTTACCTCAACACCAATTATGTCGGAATGATCTGGAAACTTCAAAACTATATCCGGGAACCGCTGACCGGAAATTTCTTCAACCTCTATCCCAATTAAGTCAGGGTCTTGATCAATAACTGATCGCATAATTATCGCAAGATAACCTTCAAAATGAGCTCCCTGGTAATTTCTTACCTCTTCAGGAGATTTTCTCTTAAGCTCTTCCCGGCAACGCTCTAGAATAAGCTGAGTTTTTTCTAATCGAGTCATTAGTACTGCCTAATCTGGACTAAAAGTACTAATTAGACCCAAAAATAAACGATAGTTCTATTTATTAATACTGCGGACAGTTTTTGATGCTTAAAGCCCACGGCTGCCAAAGGCCCGAAGGTGTATCGTTATTTTATGGCAACTCACGTCTACCGTTGAGTTACCATAAAATCGCCCCCTTGAGCTGTAGGCCTTGTAGCATCAGACACCAGACTGTCTAAAACTGTCCGCGGTATTGATTTATAGTTATCTGGGGTTAACTCAATTTGGGGGGACGCTCTTTATACTAACCTCCACACGCCGCCGAATAATGGCTTCCATACCAAGCAAAAACACCAAGCCCGAGCTACGTATTCGAAGGGCGCTTCATGCCTTGGGTTTTCGCTACCGAACTCACGTAAAAGATTTACCGGGAACACCTGATATTGTTTTCCCAAAATATAAGGCGGTCGTTCAAGTCAATGGCTGCTTTTGGCATGGGCACAATTGTCTCTCGAACAGGCCAGCAAAAAACAACCTGACGTACTGGCTTGAAAAAATCCAAAAAAACAAGCTCCGAGATGAGAGAAACAAGCAGGCGTTACTTAAGTCTGAATGGCGCTTGATGGTGGTCTGGGAGTGCGCTATTCAAGGCAAGAGAAAGTTAGATCAGGAAATTCTGGTTAGCTTGATTGAAAACTGGTTACTGGTCGGGAATGAGTTTGTAGAGATAGCAGGTAAGGGTGCCATTACCGATACGTAATACCCCAAGATTTTCTCAATTTCCCCCTGAAAAAGCGTATTTCCCAATTACTGTTATCGGTAAGGATACGAACTCCTACCTGTCAAAAAAATTGTATAATAGATATTGATCATATCCTGTACTAGCAACAACAGAATAAACAGAATAAGGACACCCATAAACCCTTCTTAAGGGACAACCCTTGCCTAGGAGCCTGACCGAGAATAGCGCCCTTAGCGAGGATTGCCAGAAATTGAGGATAAAATTTCTTTTTCTGAGGAGAATAGCGGGGCTATTTGATGAAGAAGCAGGAACTTTTAGACCAATTTATCGCAACCGCAGTAGCGCAGTCTATTCTCGGTTAGGCTCCTAGCAGGCTGTACTACTTTCTCATTCACCCAACTCAATCAATCTGATAGCCTTTATGACCGTTTTATTACCTACCCTGGAGGATGAATGAAGACC
This sequence comes from Candidatus Sororendozoicomonas aggregata, assembly GCF_031528575.1. Classification (NCBI taxonomy): domain Bacteria; kingdom Pseudomonadati; phylum Pseudomonadota; class Gammaproteobacteria; order Oceanospirillales; family Endozoicomonadaceae; genus Candidatus Sororendozoicomonas; species Candidatus Sororendozoicomonas aggregata. The sequence continues at coordinate 8,830 of NZ_JAVLSP010000059.1, read as the reverse complement.
ACCGCGCGCTCTGGTGAGGATACCGCACATATACTCACAGAGGCTCTGCCTTATTTGCAACGCTTTGCCGGCAAGACCATTGTGATCAAATACGGTGGCAATGCCATGACCAGTGAATCCCTTAAGTTACACTTTGCCCGGGATATCGTAATGCTCAAGGCCGTAGGGATGCATCCGGTGGTAGTCCATGGTGGCGGCCCCCAGATTGACAGTATGCTTAAGCGCCTTTCTATTGAAAGCCGGTTTGAGCAAGGCATGCGAGTCACTGATGCGGAGACTATGGGCATCGTGGAAATGGTACTCAGTGGGTCAGTCAACAAAAGCATTGTGACTGCAATTAACCAATGTGGCGGGAAAGCGGTAGGTCTTACTGGAAAAGATGCTGGCTGTATAAAAGCCTGTCCGCTGCCTATTGTTGACCCTGAAACGGACTCGCAGACCAGCCGTGGACACTTGGGTCAAGTGGCATCAATTGACCGCTGTGTTTTTGATATTCTTCAAACCAGTGGTCATGTCCCCATACTTGCTCCCATTGCCCTGGACGACAAGGGAAAAACCTATAACATCAATGCTGACCTTGTCGCAGGAAAACTGGCAGAAACCCTGCGGGCTGAAAAGCTGCTGCTACTGACCAACACCCCTGGAATTCTTGATAAGGATAATCAGCTGCTATCCACCTTGTGCCAGAACCAAGTAGAAGCCCTCATTGCCGAGGGTACCATCCATGGTGGTATGCTACCCAAAATTCAGTGCGCACTCAATGCTGTCGCTCAGGGCGTCGGTTGTGCTCACATTATTGATGGTCGCGTGCCCCATGCCTTATTGCTTGAATTACTGACAGATAAAGGCATTGGCAGCGTGATCAAGCCGGATTAACCGACAAGACTGACGATTGGTTTGTTATGGATAAAGCAAGGACTCTTTCCCGGCAGGAACATATACTTCAGTCATTGGCTCATATGCTCGAAATAGCACCCGGTCAGCGTATTACCACCGCTTTATTGGCAAAGGAAATGGGCGTATCGGAAGCAGCGCTCTACCGGCATTTTCCCAGCAAAGCCAAAATGTTTGAAGGGTTGATTGCCTTTATTGAGGATATCCTTTTTTCGCGTATCACCACTATTATTGCTAATGAAGAAAAAGCGTTGGTGCGTTGTGGAAGCATCTTACGGTTGCTACTGAGCTTTTGCGAAAAAAACCCGGGGCTTTCCCGTCTGTTAACCGGTGATGCTCTCGCTGGCGAAGCACAGAGGCTGAGGGTAAGAATCAGTCAGTTATTTGAACGGCTGGAAATTCAGCTTAAACAAGTATTACGGGAAGCTGAGATTAAGGAGGGGCTGCGCACTTCTATGACGGTTAGCACGACTGCCAACCTGATGATGGCTATGGTTGAAGGGCGTATCAGCAAGTACGTGCGCGGTGAATTTAAGCACAAGCCCACAGAATACTGGACTGACCACTGGCAGACTTTAGCACGCGTGATTTTCAGGACTTGACATCCTCTCCGCCCCCTGAAGGCTATCTCTTAGTCACATCTCCACGCCTTTTTTCATTCGGCAGGTGTGGAGACGATCTTGCGACGTTGCCCACCCTTCCCAAATGACCAACCACCGGGGTATGCCGGTGCGCTTTGAGCCACACCAGCCACCTTTGCAGCTGTCACTTCTGAAACTGTTTAGAAATCCATTGTGTACGCTGAACTGGACACAAGTACGATACCTGTTGCACTTTCTAATACCAATTGTCTTTTCTAACTGCGGAATTGAGCAAGCTATTCATAACTACGGACAGACTTGTCACTTCGCCCTGCCTTTTCGCCGGGCTAACGCTCCTTATGGTGAAGTTAGAAAGTTTGATGGGTAAGACAAGTATTTTTATGGCAATGAATTTCAACTGAAAGGTATCGCGCTTTGTGGAAGAAAACAGGGTCGCTTACAACGTGAGGCAGCCTATTAATGTGATATTGGTCGTCCAATGGTACGCTTGAAGATAAATGGGGCGAAGTCTATGTTGTTGGTGATCATAGCGGTATTTCTCACGAGAAACTGCCCGTTTTCCCTGGCTTTTTGGGTGTCTTCATAATATCAACCGACGAGGAAAAGCTGCTATTTATGGACTGCTGGATCTGCTGTCACGCAAGTCCCTTGAAACACAGAAAGAGCCAAAAATTTATGGTTGATTTACAAATACCGTGCTGTTCCCATCTACCAGAGTTAAATGAAGAGCGACACAACCGTCTGGCCGCTATTTTCCGGCTGCTAGGGGATGAAGGTCGGCTAAAAATGGTGCTTTCGTGCATTGATGAACCACAGCCTGTCACCAAGCTGGCTGAGATTGCTTCCATGTCTCAGCCATTAGCCAGCCATCATTTAAAGCAGTTGCGGGAAGCAAGAATCTTGAAATCTGCACGTCATGGCAAGCAGATACTCTATGCGTTGAGTGATTATCATATTCGCCACGTGTTGCTGGACCTTGCTACACATGTTCTGGAGTTTGAAGCAGAAGGGAAAGGAGAAGCGATCGCAGATCAGCAAGGCGCAGAAAAGAAAGCCGGTAATGCCTGACGAACCCTCTGTCCATCAGGCTATGCACAACATACAATAAGAAAAAGCGCTTACTTGATCTTGTATTCTTTGTACTCAACATGCTTGCGAACAACCGGGTCGTACTTTTTAAAGGCCAGTTTGTCCGGTGTGTTACGCTTGTTTTTGGTCGTGGTGTAGTAATGACCTGTTCCGGCAGAGGAAACAAGCTTGATTTTTTCGCGAATACCTTTAGCCATGGTTTAGAGCTCCTGAGGATTAAACTTTCTGACCCGCTTTACGCAAATCAGCCAGAACGGCATCGATGCCTTTCTTGTCGATAATCCGCATGCCTTTCGCACTAACGCGCAGGCGCACAAAGCGGTTTTCAGTAGCAACCCAGAAACGCTTGTGGTGCAGGTTAGGCACAAAGCGACGACGAGTTTTGTTGTGCGCGTGGGACACATTGTTTCCGGTAACCGGACGCTTGCCGGTAACCTGACAAACCTTGGACATTGTTATGGCCTCTCAACTAATGCTCCAGCCGTGAGGCCGGTAATCTTCTGAATTCCAGAGTCTGCTTAGGGTAAATCAGGACAAATAACCGTCCGACGCTGCTCAATAGCGACCCTCATACAAAGACCGGGCTTTATACCAAATCCGTGCATTATATGCAAATAATTGGCATCATTGACATCCTCCCCGACGTGAAGAGGGTGTCGCGAAACGCTGAAATACACCCCGCATCGCCATCCTGTACAGGGAATGTACAGGAACCACACGCTATGGAAGGCACTCTAACCACACGCTTCATGCGGGTTTAGTGATTCACGTCCTTGTGGCATAGATCCCTTACAATCCCTGTACGGGATGACGACGGAGAAAATTAAGCGTTTCGCGACACCCTTTATAAGTACGGGTATAAGTACGGGTATAAGTACGGGGCTTTCCGCGCTTTTGGTAAAAAAAACCGCTTGCTAAAAATCAGCGCTGGCACGGCTGAGGGTATAAGGAAGGCGTCTGAAAGACTCCTCTTACTCGGGTCTTGATTGATTCTCAATTCACAATCTTTTATGAGCTGCAATCGTCGATAAAACCTGGCTGTTTTGGGTTTTTCTTGATTAGATAGCAGTGCAACTTTAGATCGTATTCTGTTAAATTTCCAGCATTACTTTTTCTGATAATCGCATTTGTTAACAATGCGGAACATTCGGAATGATCTGCCCTTTAACAGAGGGCGCAAGGTGTAAAAAAACAGATATGAATACATTTACAGACATTCGTAAACTGACACTCAGCCAGGTTCAGTCATGGATTGCCGAGCGCATGCCAGAAAGTGACCGCCAGCAGGCCGGTCGTTTGGCGGACTATTATTTCCGGCAGATCCAGTCTAGAGACCTGGTGAATATATCAGTTGACGATTGTTACGGTTCTATTCTCTGTCTTTGGCAGTTTATTCAGCAACGGAAGCCAGGTGAGCTGAATATCCGCGCCTATAACCCTGAGCCGGAGACACACTACTGGCACTCCACCCACAGTATTATTGAAGTACTGGTGGATGACATGCCCTTCCTGGTGGCCTCTATCTTAATGAGTCTTGATAATCAGGAGGTAGTGGTTCACAACATCAATCATCCAGTGATTCAGTCGCAAAGGGATAAAAATGGTCAGCTGGTCTCTTTGCAAAAAGCTGGCACTGAAAAGGATTCGCTGAAATCTGAAGCGCTGATGCAAATTGAAATTGATCGTCAGGGAGGGGCTAGGGAGTTAGAGCGTATCGTTACCCGGATAAAATCAGTCATTGCTGATGTACGACAAGTGATTTATGATCGTGCAGCCATGTCTGCCCAACTGGATGAGGCCATACACTGGTGTGAGAGTCAGCCTCAGCCCGTCACATCAGAAGAGCAGGAAGAAACTCTGGCCTTCCTGCGCTGGCTGAAAAACGACAACTTTTTGTTTATCGGTTACCGCTATTATGAGGTGAGTGAGTCCGACAATGCCGCCAGGCTGCATATTGAGAAAAACTCAGGTCTTGGCACCTTCAGAAAAGAGCACAGTCAGAGCGGTGATGATCAACCATTGTCGTATTATCAGCTAGAAAAACTGCACGAGCCTGAATTGCTGGTGATTACCAAGTCATCCACACGTTCTACTATTCAGCGGCCAGCACACCTTGATTACCTCGGCGTTAAGCATTTTAACGACGAAGGGCGTGTATGTGGTGAATGGTGCTTCTTTGGTCTGTTTTCATCACAGGTCTACTCCACGCCGTTGGAGCAGATTCCGATGCTGCGAAAGAAAGTACGAAGGCTGCTTGAAATTGCTGATACGCCAGAGCATAGTCACCGGGGCAAGGCTTTGCAGCATGTGATTAACACTTATCCCAGAGACGAATTAGCCCAGTCTACTCAGGAGCAGCTGCAAAGTACCATTATGGGGATTCTGGATTGCCAGGAACGCCGTCAGCTGAGGGTTTTTCTGCGTCCTGACAGTTATGACCGCTTTATCAACGTGATGGTCTACGTACCAAGGGATCACTTTAACACTGACCTGCGTCAGCGCCTGGCACAGATTTTGTTGGATGAACTGGGTGGGCACAGTATTGACTTCAGTGTCCACCTGTCTGAGCACCCACTGGTACAGCTCCAGTTTACCGTGCACTGTGAAAACTCCCATGAGTTGGACATCAATATTGTTGAGCTTGAAAAAACCATGGTTGAGGCGGTGCTCAGTTGGAAGGATCACTTGCGCCAGGCCATTCTCGACAAATACGGCGAAGCTGCCGGTAGTCGTTTATACCGTCTTTATGCCGAAGCTTTCCCGGCAGCTTACCGGGAAGACGTTCACCCCCGCCAGGCTGTAGCAGATATTGGCCGCTTTGGGCGACTGAACGAACAAACACCCATCAGTACTTCCTTGTATCACCCGGTAAACGATTTTCAGCATTGGCATTTCCGGGTGTTAGGTACAGGAAAACACCTGGCACTTTCTGACGTGCTACCCATCCTCGAGCATATGGGAGTGAAAGTTTTCAGCGCCAGACCTTATATGATAACGCCTAAAAAAAGCGACGGTGGTTGGGTTTTGGATTTCCGAATTGCGCCTTTCTCGTCTATGAACCTGGAAGACAGCGCACTGTGTGAACAATTTCAGCAGGTGTTTATCCGCACCTGGCGTGGCGAACTTGAAAACGACAAATTTAATGCCCTGGTATTGAGTGCCGGCCTTGAGTGGCGTCAGGTTATGCTACTGAGAGCTTTGGCTAAATACCTGCTGCAACTGCAGATTCCTTTCAGTCAGTTTTACATGGAGCAGGTCGTCATCAATAACGCGGCCATTACCCGCCAGTTGGTGCGTCTGTTTGAAATACGCTTCACCCCTGACAGCGTATCCGAACGTGAGAAACGCGCGGAAAAAATTACCGAAAAGATCAATAAGCTGCTCGATGATGTGGCTAACCTTGATGAGGATCGTATCTTACGCCACTTCCTTAGTGTCATTAATGCCATGCAGCGGACGAACGCCTATCAACTCGACAGCGAAGGTCAGCCTAAAAGCTACATGTCCTTTAAACTGAAGCCTGACATGATTCCTGCTGCACCGCAGCCTCGCCCGATGTTTGAGATCTTCGTGTATTCACCCAAAGTGGAAGGTGTGCACATGCGTGGCGGTAAGATTGCCCGGGGTGGTTTGCGTTGGTCTGATCGCCGGGAAGACTTTCGCACCGAAATTCTGGGACTGGTAAAAGCGCAGATGGTGAAAAATGCCATCATTGTGCCCCACGGTGCCAAGGGTGGATTTATTCCTAAACAACTGGCAGGCACCTGTTCCCGCGATGAAATCATGGCTGAAGGGATAGCCTGTTACAAAACCTTTATATCTGGCTTACTGGATATTACAGATAACCTGCGTCAGGGCGATGTTATTCCTCCATCGGGCGTCGTACGTTATGACGAGGACGACCCTTATCTGGTCGTTGCGGCAGACAAGGGGACAGCGACATTCTCTGATATTGCTAATGACGTGTCAGATAGCTATGGCTTTTGGCTGGGCGATGCTTTTGCCTCCGGGGGCAGCCAGGGCTATGACCACAAGAAAATGGGCATCACTGCCCGTGGTGGCTGGGAGTCGGTAAAACGGTTGTTTAAAGAACGTGGGCACGACACCCAAAGCAGTCCTTTCACTACCATTGCCATCGGCGATATGGCCGGTGATGTGTTTGGCAATGGTATGCTCTTGTCTGAACATATCCAGTTGGTCGGTGCATTTAACCACATGCACATTTTTATTGACCCTGCCCCCGATACCGCCAGCAGTTATGCTGAGCGTAAACGGATTTTTGCCCTGCCCCGCTCCAGCTGGGATGATTACAATCGTACGCTGATTTCTAAAGGGGGTGGTATATACAGCCGTGCTGCCAAGAGAATTCGCCTGAGTTCACAAGCCTGCGAAGCGCTGGGTATTGAAACGCCTTCACTGACACCAGCCGGACTCATTCAGCATATGTTGAAGGCGCCAGTGGACCTGTTGTGGACCGGTGGTATCGGTACCTTTGTGAAGGCCTCGTTCGAAAGCCATACTGATGTGGGTGACAGAGCAAACGATAATGTTCGTATAAATGCCGATGAACTCCGTGTAAAAGTAGTAGGTGAAGGCGGTAACCTGGGGTTAACACAACAGGCTCGTATCGAGTTTGCCCGCCACGGGGGGTTAATCAATACCGATGCAGTGGATAACTCCGGTGGGGTCGAAAGTTCCGATCACGAAGTTAATATCAAGATTCTGCTGGATCAGGTGGTGGCTGCTGGTGATATTACCATAAAGCAACGGAATGAATTGCTGGCAGAGATGACTGACGAAATTGCGTCATTGGTATTGCGCCATAACTATTTGCAAAGCCAGCGCCTGAGTTTGAGTAATCATCAAAGTAGTTTGCTGTTTAACGACCACCGTCAGCTTATTCGAAAGTATGAAAGTGAAGGTCGCCTGAACCGTAAACTGGAGTGCCTGCCCTCTGATGAAGAACTAAAGGAACGTTACCTGAGAGAAGAGGGATTAAGCCGTCCTGAGATTTCTGTATTGCTGTCCCATTCCAAGCTGAAACTGTGTGAAGACCTGGTCGCCGCAAAAGTGGATGAAGACCTGGATCTGAGTAAAGAACTTTACCAGTATTTCCCCACGCCCTTGCGTCAACGTTATGCCGCACAAATTGATCAGCATGTTCTGAAAACGGAAATTCTGGCAACACACCTGACCAATGAGGTCAACAACCGTATGGGAGCGACCTTCATTGATTATGTTCAGCAAGAAACCCATTGCAGCGTGATTAATGCGGTACGTGCTTACAGTGCTGTGGTGAGCATTCTGTCCCTTGAAACACTCTGGAACCGGTTCGAAGCCCTGGGCTTTGACGTGGACGATGCCACCCAACGCAATGAGCAGGTACGCATTCAACGCCAGATTGAAAAAGCCTGTATCTGGCTGCTCCGGGTGCATGGTAATAACCTGGATGTGCGGCAGTTGACCAGCACGTACAAAAATGGTGTAGAGAATATTGTGGTTAATCTGGAACAATTGCTCGGTGAAAGTGACCGTGAATGGTTGCAAAAACTGATTGAGAAGTTGACCGCAGAAGGCTTCAGCCCCGAAATGGCCCATGATTGTGCGGCCTTGCGTTACCGTTATTACGCCATGAGTATTGTTGCTATTGCTGATCGACGACAGCAACCCGTAGATAGTGCTGCCCGTGTGTACTTTGCACTGGAAGAGCGCTTGTCGTTACATTGGTTCCGCAACCAGGTTCGGGCGCTGCCGACATCGGATGTCTGGCAGCGAAGGGCACAGGCTTCTTTGCGTGATCAGGTCGACCGTAGTCTTTCAGACAGCTGTGCCCATGCGCTGCTGAATGTAGAGACAACCTCTGAGGAAACCCTTAACCAATGGCTTGAGGTGCACAGTCAATCCATGGCGCGCTGGCATTGCACGTTGGAGAGTATCCAGTCCGCACCGAAGCCTGACCTGGCTATGTTGTCAGTGGCTGTGCAGGAGTTGTCTCGTATAGCGGCGGCTTAGCTATCATTGCTTTCCATTCTCCAAAAGCCCGGGCAAAGAACCCGGGTTTTTCTGTGCGTGCATCGCATCAATATTTTTTGAAATACACTACGAAAACCTTTTTTCCATAAAATAAAACCCGAAAGAATAAATTTCCAGGAGCCTGTCGGGCTTAAGCTTTCGAGCATGAAATTCAGTAGAGCGAGTCAGATTTTTCGATGGATTTGTGCGAATAGTTGACCTGTTTAAGCAAA